>JACPWV010000143.1 GCA_016196905.1 Chloroflexota bacterium
CCTGCCGCTCGGTGACGTTCGTCAGGATCGCGGTCAGGTCGCCCTTGATGGTAATCACGGGACCGGAGGTCTGCTGAAAACGCACCTCCATCTCGTTGGCGATGATGGAGGCGAGCGTGGTCTTGCCCAGGCCGGGCGGGCCGTAGAGCAAGACGTGGTCCAGGGGCTCGCCGCGCGCCCGGGCCGCCTCCAGGAAGACGCGCAGGTTCTCCACGATCTTCTCTTGACCGATGAACTCCTGCAGGCTGCGCGGGCGGAGGGTGACATCGAAGCCCGCCTCCGTGGGGGCCAATTGGGGTGAGACCAGCCGCTCGGCCATCTTTCCTCGATCCGGGCAGAACACCGTCGATTATACCAGAGTCGTGAGGAGTTGACCAAAACGGGCTGACTGAGCCCCCTCTTCAGATCTTAGCGGAGCGCGTTCCAGAGGACTAGCGGAGTGGGGCGAAAGCGGGTATAATGGGTGGAAACCTCGACGCCCAAATGTCTTTACCCGGGGCGCTCGTGGGATGTATCCATACGAACTGAGGCCAGGGGGAGACCCGGGAATCACTGGACACGGCGAGCTACCCCAGGCGGAGTCCTTTCATTACCCTGTCGTGGGTGGACGGCTGGCGCAGGAGGGATTCGATGGTCAAAGAGAAGGATAAAGCCAAGCTGCGCGAGAGGATCCAGCAATTGGAGTTGGAGCGCAACCAGACCATGGCGGAGATGGAGCGCATCAAGGCCTCCTTGCGCTATGAGGTGGAGCAAGACACGGAGGAGGGCGACCCGGACATCTACGAGCGGGAGAAGAGCCTGGCCCTCCTACAAAATCTGGAGCACAAGCTGGAGAGCATCGAGTATGCCCTGCGCTTAGCGGAGGAGGGCGTCTACGGGATCTGCGAGCGCTGCGGACAGCCCATCGACCCCGCTCGACTCAAGGCCCTGCCCCACGCCACCCACTGCATCAAATGCCAAACCGAGTTGGAGCGGCAAGCCCGCCCCACTCTGCGGACTCCCCTGACCGAGTTGTAGCGGCCGAGAGGGATGGGTTTCCATCCCTCTCTTTTTCGCCGGCGGCCTTGTACTTGGGTAAGCGGACTCTTATAATGGGGTGGTGATGACGGGAGTGGAGAGTTGGAGGCGACTCGGAGTAGGCGCCCTCTTCTGGCGAAGGGCGCTTTTTTTATGCCGCGCCTCACGGGCGAAGACTGCTCCTCCGGTTGCACGCCTTGAGGGAGGGAAACCATGAGCAGGTCGGCGCGGGTTTTCCCGTCTCAGCACCCGCTCATCCGCCACAAACTCACCCTGCTACGGGACCGGCGCACCGAGCCCAAGAAGTTCCGCGAGCTGATCCGGGAGGTCTCCATCCTGCTGGCCTACGAGGCCACCGCTGATCTGGCTTGGCGCGAAGTGGAGGTCCATAGCCCGCTGGCGCTGGCCAAGGGTCATGAGTTGACCGAGAAGATTGGACTGGTGCCAGTACTGCGCGCGGGCTTGGGCATGGTGGAGGGGATCTGGGAGATGATGCCCACCGCCGAGGTGTGGCATATCGGCCTCTATCGCGACGAGCGGAGCCTGAAACCGGTGGAGTATTACAACAAGCTGCCCATCCACCCCACGGTCCAGGTTTGCCTAGTGTTGGATCCCATGCTGGCCACGGGTGGCTCGGCGGTGGCCACGGTGGATATGCTTAAAAAGTGGGGGGCTCAGCGCATCAAGTTCGTGGGGATCATCGCCGCTCCCGAGGGGGTCCAGCGCCTCTCCCAGGCCCACCCGGACGTGGATATCCACATCGCGGTGATCGATGATCACCTCACCCCCGAGCCCCAGAGGCCTGGCGATCCGCCCCACGGCTTCATCGTCCCTGGGCTGGGGGACGCCGGGGATCGGCAGTTCGGGACGGCGTAGGTTAAACGGATCCTTCGCCACTGGTTTCGTTCCAGCAGGCGAGAGAAGACCCATCTCTTCTTGATCGTGGGGGGATAGGATGCGGGTCTTGGTGATCGGCGGCACCCAGTTCTTCGGCAAGCAGACGGTGGAGCGGCTGCTCGCCCGCGGCGATCAGGTGACCATCTTCAGTCGTGGCCGAAGGCGCCCGCCTTTTTGGGACCGCATCACCCACATCGCCGGCGACCGCAGCGACCACCGCAGGTTCGTGGAGCTGCTACGTGGTCACTCCTTCCAGGTAGTCATCGACAACATCGCTTACCAAGGGGAGGATGTGGAAGCCGCGGTGGACGCGTTTCGTGGCCACATCGAGCACTACCTCCTCACCAGCAGCGCCGCCGTGTATCCAGACTTGGCGCCCCCTGTCTCCTTCCGCCCCATCCCTGAAGCAGAGGCCAATCTCACCCTGCGGGGGGATGGGGCCTACGCCGAGGGAAAACGAGCTTGCGAGCAGGTTCTGCATGCGCACCAACCGTTTCCCTTCACCATCCTCCGCCCGCCCATCGTCCTGGGAGCGGAAGATCCCACTCGGCGTGGGTGGTTTTGGATCCAGCGCATCGCCGACGGCGGACCGGTCCTCACCCCTCAGCGATACCCGGCGGTCGTCTGGCGGATGGTCTACAGCGGAGATATAGCCGAAACGTTTCTGCGTGCCGGCAGGAACCCGGCAGCGTTTGGGAAGACGTACAATGTGGCGATGGATGAGATCATTACGCTCGAGGATTTCGTGCGGCTGATCGCCTCCATCCTCGATCGCCCCGACCCACTGGTCTCCGTGCCGGCCTCGCTCCTGGCGAGGGAAGCGCCCTGGTACGCGCCGACCCTAGACCGACAATTCATCCTCGACACCACGAAGATTAAACAGGATCTGGAGTTCGTCTCTACTCCGCTGCAGCGGTGGCTGGAGGAGACGGTGGGCTGGCACCTCGCCCATGACCTGGGGCCATCCAAGGGTTATGAGCGACGCGCCGAGGAGATCGCCCTGGCGCGGCGCCTGCGCCCAGCCGACGCCTGATCCGGTTGATCAGAGCATTTTCACAACTTGCCACCAAAGAACAGGTCACCCATTCGCGCTCAAAGGACTCGTGGTACACTACGAGATCAGGGTATGTCTATCTCTGGGCCGGGGTAGTCACAGGAGAGATGCTTTCCCTATCGACCTATTGCAGTTAAACTAGCAACACAAAATTCAAGGCAAGCTGGTATGTCCCGCCCTTCCTGGGATGAATACTTCATGGGCATCGCCCGCCAAGTGGCCCAGCGCTCCACCTGCCCGCGGGCGGCGGTGGGATCGCTCATCGTCCAAGACAAGCGCATCCTCTCCACCGGCTACAACGGCGCTCCGCGGGGCCTGCCCCACTGCGAGGAGGTGGGCTGTATCCTGGTGGACGGTCACTGCCAGCGAGCGCTCCACGCCGAACAGAACGCCATCATCCAGGCTGCCCTGCACGGCGTCCCCATCGCCGGGAGCACGCTGTACACCACCCACCAGCCCTGCAACGCCTGCGCCAAGATGATCATCAACGCCGGCATCCTGCGGGTGGTCTACACCGGCGACTACCCGGATGAGTTGGCTCGCTCCTTCCTGAGCCAGGCCGGGATCGAACTGGTGCGGACGGAGTCCCCCTGAGGCCTCATGTTGTACGCGTTGGTCTTTGTGGTCCCCCTTTTATTGGCCCTGGCCCTGGGTCCCCTGGCCGGGCGCTGGGCGGAGCGCTTCGGCTTCATGGATTACCCGGGCGATCCGCGCCGCCTTCACCGCAGCCCCACGCCGCGGCTGGGTGGGGTAGCCCTACTCGTTCCCTTCCTCTTGGCCATCGCGCTCTCGCTGGTGCTCTTGCCGCCTGGGGAAGCGACACGCCCCGATGCCCTGGAGTTGCAGCGCTTGAGTGGAGTGATCCTGGGTTCGCTTTTCATTTTCCTGGTGGGGCTTTATGACGACCGACGAGAGCTTTCCCCCGGGCCACAACTCGTGGCCCAGATCCTGGCGGCGGCCCTGGCGCTGGCCTCCGGCGTGCTGATCGCTGAGGTCGGCAACCCCTTCGGCGAAAATCTCCGCTTCCCAACCTGGTTTGCCATCCTATTCACGCTTTTTTGGATCGTGGGCATGATGAACACGGTCAACTGGCTGGATGGACTGGATGGGCTGGCGGTGGGAGTCACCATCATCGCCTCGGCCGTGCTCTTTGTGCACAGTCTGCGCCTGGGCCAGGTGAGCGTCTCCTTGCTCCCCCTGGCCTTGGCGGGCAGCGCCTTGGGGTTTTTGCGCTACAACTTTTATCCGGCGCGCTTGTTTCTAGGCAGCTCCGGAGCCTACTTCCTGGGCTATGCCCTGGGCACCCTCTCCATCGTCGGAGGGGCCAAAGTGGCCACCGCCCTCCTGGTCCTGGGGCTGCCCATTCTGGACGTGGCTTGGCAGATCCTGTATCGCCTGCGCCGCGGTTTATCCCCCTTCCAGGCTGATCGGCGCCATCTGCATCATCGTCTACTCGACCTGGGGCTGTCCCAGCGTCGAGTGCTGCTTCTCTTCTACCTCTGGTCGGCCCTCTTCGGGGCCCTGGCCCTCCTGCTCCCTCCCGGCCTCTACAAGCTCTATACTCTGGCTGGAGTGGGCGTCCTAGGGATCAGTCTCCTGCTCCTGGCGGTGCGCCGCACGGAGCGAGGATAGCCTCAGAATACCTTCACAAATTTTGGGAAAGCAAAGGCGCCTTCGCCATACCGCGAAGGCGCCTGCCTGTTTCCCGAAGTCGTGCTATGAGCGAGAACTTAGAGTTCGGTGGCTAAGCACCACTAGGAGATACAAGAGGAGGGCCACCAGGTTGAGGGCGCGGAAGCCGATCACTACCGAGCCGAACTCGGCCAGCCCCCCCATCACCGAGCCCAGGAGATTAGAGCCGTAGGCCCAGGCGACATCGGCAGAGTCGCGAAAGAGGATGGCGAAAAGCATGCTTGAAAAGAAGATGGGGGAGAGGACCACCAGTCCGCTCTCAGTTAGGCGGACGGCCAGATCAGGATGCAGCAGGGCACTGGTGGGCACGGCGTACCCGACCAGCAAGCTGGCGGCGATCCCCAGCCAAATGGGGAACACCCGACGGAGGCGCAGCCGATACACGCTCAGGTTGGCCAGGAGGATGACCAGCAGGATGCCCCCGATCACAAAAGCGTTCACCGTCCAGGTCGAGCCGAAGAGAAGTGAAAGAGTTGAGATGCCCTTGGTTTCCAGGAGCAGAAAAGCCGCCCCCTGAAGGAAAAGGGGCAGGTGAAAGTTCCGCCAAGCCCCTGGCCTTCCGGGGAAGATCGCGCGAACGGTCAGGGCCACCGCCAGGGCCGAGAGGCTGGCCAGGATCAGGATCATAGCCAGGTAGTAGGGGCTGAGGCTACGATCCTGTTGATAGAGGTAAGGCCAGTCATCGGTGGATGCGGGGATGTTCGCATGCCCCTGCCCAAGGTCCGGCCCAGAGGAGGTGAGCTCTTGAGACGGGGTGGCGGGCGCCATCAAAATCAGATTGAACAAGCGCGCATGGACCGGAAAAATGACAGCAGGTGGATAGCCGAAGGCCGCCTCCACGGTGCCCACCAATCGGCTCAGGATCCAATCCTTACCCACCCAGAAGTAGAGGGCGACAGCCCCGGAGGGCTTCAAGACCGCCTTGGCTTGGGCGAGGCTCTCGACGGTGTACACATAGTTATCCAGGCGGATGGTGGAGAGGGCCGAGAGCAGGGTTTGGGAGTCGAGCGTGCCAAAAACCACTAGATCGTATCGGCGCGGCGTGTTTTGTAGGAAGTTGCGGGCATCGTCCACGTGCAGGTGCACGCGTGGATCGGCGTAGGGGCGATTGGGGTGGATCTCCTGACCCCAGCGCAGGATGACCGGATCGATCTCCACCACATCGATGGACTCAGCGCCGTGCTCCAAGGCGATCTGCACATCGTTTCCAGTGCCCGCTCCAATGATCAACACCTCGCGAGGGACCATGCCCAGCTGCTCGCGCAGGTAGCGATAGGGCAAGGCATAAGCCTCGCGCACCTGGTCCAAGGCAGGGAGGGCGCCGGCCGCGTCCGAGCTCAGGTTAAGCGCGGCCTGGTGGAACGATCCGTTCACCGCCAGGTAGTAACCTAGCGATGTACCCCCCGTCGCGCTGGCCGTTTCCTCTGGGGTGAAAATTCCACGCACGCCGGGCTGAATGGGGGTGCGGCTGAGGCCGTAGTAGGGCGACCAGGTGAGCCCTCCATCCAGCGGTGCGGCGGCGACCAACACAGTGCTCGCCAGCATCAAAGCGAAGAGCCGCCGC
>JACPWV010000155.1 GCA_016196905.1 Chloroflexota bacterium
CTGGGGTACTCTCCCTGGGCGTTCACAAAGCCCGCCTGCTCCCCGATGCCCACGATGGTGCCCATGGTGTCGAAGAAATCGGAGAGCATGATGGAGAAGATGGTGAGCACCGCCGCCAGCAGGCCCAGCTTGGCGAAGAGGCCGAAGAGGGCCAACTGGCCATTCACATCGGCGAAGGGAGCGAAGAGGTTGGAGAAATCGGGGAGGTTGATGATCTGGGCGGGGACCACCGCCACGCCGGGGAGGGTGTAGGCAGTCCAGTTGGATAATGCGTTGAGGGCGATGGCGGCCAACGTGGTGAGCAGGATCCCCAAAAGAAGGGCGCCGCGCACCTTGCGCACGAAGAGCCCCACGGTCAGGGCAATGCCGATGAAGGTGACCAGCGCCGGAATGCTGGTGTAGTCGCCCAGGGTCAGGGGGGCGGTGGGGATGCCGCTCATTCGGATGATCCCGCCGTTGACCATTCCGATGATCAGGATGAATAGCCCGATGCCCACCCCGATGGCCTTCTTCAGGTGCATGGGGATGGCCTGCATGATGGCGGAGCGGAAGCCGGTCAGCACCAGGATCAGAATCGCGAGACCCTCCAGGAAGATCACCCCCATGGCTTCCTGCCAGGTCAGCCCCGCGCTCACGATGAGCTGGAAGGCCACCACGGCGTTGAGGCCCATGCCCGGTGCGATGAGGAAGGGGTAATTGGCCCACAGCCCATAGGCCAAGGTGAGCAGGGCGGTGATTAAGCAGGTGACGGCCAGGGTTGGGGCGAAGGCGGGGCCCAGGCCTTGCAGTTCAGGGATTCCCGAGAAGGATAAGATAGCGGGGTTGACGAAAATAATGTAGGCGCCCACCATGAAAGTGGTGAGCCCGGCCAAGATCTCCGTTCGCACGCTGCTGCCCCGCTCAGAGATGCGAAAGGTGCGCTCCGCCCAGGAGAGCGAGGCGTCTCTCATCGCTGAGGACACAATCTCCACGTCAGCCTCCTTCGCGTAGTAATTTGGTTATGACATGGGGGACTAACCCAAAGAGCGTCAGATCTCCAGGAACTAAAAAACGCCGGGACATACTCCGAGCACCCTTGCCCGGCAGCCAAGTTGGCTGTTAAGGTGCTCGATCCCTGCGTATTTAGTGGGCTCTCGGCACTATAGCCCTCTATCTAGTGGCCAGTTTATCACGATTTGCTCTCATTGTCAATCCTGGTTTTCGATCCATTGCCTAAATATTAAGGTTCGAGGGCATTAACATAATGGTTAGATCGCCCCAAAATGAAACGTTTCCAAGAGGAAGGACCGATTGACGACCCTATGGGGTGTGCTGAGGAAAAAGCTTTTGGATCGCCCGCAGGCGTCGGAGTAACCTGATCGCATGGTTTTGCGCTACCGTTTTTGCTCGAGTGGATGGTTCGATCTGAGCGCGTGGCCCAGTATCCTTCGAAGGGTTCGCGAATTTAGATTGCTCACTCGCGGGATGAACCGGCATGTTGGCTCTCGAAAAGAGAAAGCGTCGGGGCTCGCGAAAAGGTCCCCGACGCGATGCTCTCTTCTGAAGCTTCTCACCCCTCCGCGATGGCTTTGAGCCCCTCCAGGTTAAGGATCTCGATGCGCTTGCGTCCGATGCTGATCAGCCCCTGGGCCTTGAACTGGTTGAGGGTCTGGGTGGTCGTCTCTCGGTAGGTGCCCACCGTGTCGGCCAGATCCTGGTGGGTGAGGCCGGTGATCAGCGAGCCATGCTCTTTGGCCAGGCGCACCAACAGGGAGGCCAAGCGGGCGGGCACGCTCTTGAAGGCGATGTCCTCTAAACGCGCCTCGACATCCATTAAGCGCTGCCCCACCAGCTCGAAGATGCGCAGCGCCACCGCAGGCTTCTTGGTCAGGAGCCGCTCCAGATCGGCCCGGCTCATCACGCACAGCAAACAGTCCTCCACCGCCTCCGCGAAGGTATCGTGCATGCCTTGACCGACCAGAGCCATCTCCCCAAAGAGCGTGCCCGGGCCCAAGGTGTCGATCACCAGCTTCTTGCCCTCTCGCGAGATGCGGTAGAGTTGGACCCTTCCCTTTTTGAGCAGAAATAATACTTCCCCCATCTCTTCGGGAGTGTAAAAGATCTTGCCGGCCGGGGTGGTGATCATGGTGAAAGAGCGATCCCACTCCTCCAGCTCATTGGTGCTGAGATCGCGGAGGATCTCCACCTCAGATAGGTAAGCGACCTTGTTCTTGATCACCCGCCTCGCTCCAGCGCTTGAGCGATTCGCTCGAAGAGCCATTCCGGCTTGGGGTTGCCCAGCGAGATCACCCGGTCCTCCAGCAGGAAGGTGGGGACGGCGATGACCTCTTCCGGGCGCCGGGCCCCCTCCTCATCCAAGTCCACAATCTCCACCCTTAGCCGAGGGAAGCGCTGGGCCGCTTCGTGGCCGATGGCCAGCGCCTCATCGCACCCCCAGCAGTGTTGAGCGATATAAATCTGCAGCACCAGTTCCGCTCCCACTATCGTTCGCCCCGTCTCGATTGTAATCTCAGCTATGATAACACTCCTGATCGAGCGGTGGGGTAACGATTCTTACATCAGTTGGAGGGGCAGGCCAATCCAAGTAGGCTCGCTTACAGCCAACTACGATTATAGACCAAAGATGGAGAGGGCACAAGGACGGTTTGACGAAGCTTAGCCGTGCAACTATAATTGCCCCCGATCTCCGAGAAGAAAGGATGGCTATGGAGCGAGCCTTGATTCGCTTAGGGCCGGTGGCCCTGGATCGTTTAGGTCTTATTATCGTCGTGATCGCCGTGGCCCTTCTGGTCGGGGGGTACCTGGCCACCTACGCGGATGTGGAGGCCACCTCGGTAGCTATCGAACTGGGGCCCCTTTCCGTCTACTGGTATGGGATCACCATCGTGGTGGCTCTCCTAGTGGGTTCCTACATAGCCTCCCTGGAGGCGCGCCGCCGCGGCGAGAACCCCGATCACATCTGGAACGCCTTGCTCATGATCGTGCTTTTCACACTGATCGGGGCTCGACTGTATCACATCTTCTCCAGTCCGCAGGGGACCAACATCGGCTGGGACTATTATCGACAGCATCCCATTGAGATCTTCGATATCCGCCGCGGCGGGCTGGGGGTGTTCGGGGGGATACTGGGCGGACTGATCCAGGAGCTATACGGCCATCCCACCGATCTCCCCTGGGGCATCCCCATCCGTGCCGAGAACCGGCTGCCCCAGTTCGCTGAACTGCCTGCGGAGGCTCGCTTCCACCCCACCTTCCTCTACGAATCGCTGTGGAACTTCGCCAGCTTCCTTCTCCTGATGTACTTGAGCCGACGCTTCCCGCAGCGTTTGATCAAGGGGGACCTCCTTCTGCTGTGGGGGGTTCTCTATGGGATCGGTCGCTTCCTGGTTGAGATGCAGCGGCCCGATGCTTGGATCGCCGTCCGCGGGGTGGGACAGTACGGCGACCTGGCCACCGCCCAGCTTATCGCCCTCATCTTAATCTTCGTCGGCGGCGGACTGATGGTCTATCGTCATCGGTTCGCCTCGCGCCCCGCTGGAGCGTGAGGAGCAGGCCGATCTATCGAGGTAGGGCCGCTTACGGTGAAGAGACGCTCTCGATTTTAGACATCGAAATGCGGCGATCAGATTCGTTGGTAAAGATGCCCGGACCCCCTTTTGAGAAGTTGGGGACGCCGGGCATCTGCTTGGCTGGGGGACTCGACCTCACTTCCGACTTTGTCCTCGGCGGTTTTGCAGCTAAACTTAGCTTGAAGGATGCGCATGGGTAGGAGAGCGCGAGAGCGTCGCCGCGCCCAACGCCGCCAGCAGCAACGACAGACTTGGCTGTGGATCGGCGGCGGGGCTGTCATCGTACTAGCCGTGGTAGGTTGGTTGATCTTCCAAGGGGCCAGCACCACGGCCGGACTGCAAGCCCAGAGGGTGCCGCTTCAAGCGGCACAGCACGTTCAACCTGGCGAGCCACCGCCCCATGAATGGAACTCGGATCCGCCCACCTCGGGCTGGCACGACCCCGTCCCGGCTCGCGCCGCTGTCTATCTGGAGCCGGTGCCGGACCCAAACCTCGTCCACAGCCTGGAGCATGGCTACGTGATCATCTCCTACAACTGTGGGGATCTCCCTCAGGAGGACTGCGACGATTTGGTCAGCAAGCTGGAGGATCTGTTCGCTCGGTTGGGTGGCTTTAAACTGATCGTGGTGCCGCGCCCGACCTTGGAGAGTCGCATCGCCCTCACCGCCTGGGGCTGGATCGATAAATTCGACGAGTACGACGAGGAGCGCATCGTGGCCTTTATTAACGCCCGCCGCGACAAAGGCCCCGAGGACACCCCCGAATAGAAAATGATGAGAGCCTTCCTGTATCGGTGACGCAGGATGCAGTTGCCCCGGTCTCCCAGTGCTGCCCGTATCTCGGCTTCCGTTCGTTTCGTCCAACCTCTTACACAAAAACTGCACGGCCACGGGAGCAAGGGCTCAAGCGGCTTGCGTAGGTGTCCTGCCGGTTGGCTTTGGATATAGGCCCGAGGAGAGGAAGTCATGCGAGAGGCCGTACGGTCCATCCCCGTGTGGTATTGGCTCGTGCTTATTCTAGCAGTTGTGTTCGGCGTACTTTTTTGCTCTTTCACTATTGTCGTATTCAGGGCTCTGCTCATCGAGGCTCCGTCGCTCTTACCCGAGCGCGCGGGGCTACAGGCGCAGCGAGTGCCCCTCCAGCCGCCGTGGCACGTGCGGGCTGGTGAGTCGCCGCCCTTTGAGTGGAACTCGGATCCGCCCACCTCGGGTTGGCACGACCCCGTCCCGGCTCGCGCCGCTGTCTATCGCGAGCCGGTGCCCGACGCCAATCTGGTCCACAGCCTGGAGCACGGCTATGTGATCATCTCCTACAACTGCGGCGATCTCTCCCAAGAGGAATGCGACGAACTGGTCCGAAAGCTGGAGGACCTGTTTGTGCGCTTCGGTGGCTTTAAACTGATCGTGGTGCCGCGCCCGACCTTGGAGAGTCGCATCGCCCTCACCGCCTGGGGCTGGATCGATAAGTTCGACGAGTACGACGAGGGGCGCATCGTGGCCTTTATTAACGCCCGCCGCGACAAAGGCCCCGAGGACACCCCCGAATAAAACAGGATCGAGGGCCAGCCTCGATCTGCCTCCTCTCCAACCCGCGACTGTTGCTCTAAGGAACAGTAACTGGCGGCCTATTTTGTTTGGAAAAAATTAAGACAGCTCGAGACCTCCCTTGATCTTGCCACTCAAGACCCGGAGAGAGAGTGCTC
>JACPWV010000007.1 GCA_016196905.1 Chloroflexota bacterium
CATCTTTACTGGTTGCTGCGGACGCACCAGGACGATGGCGGTGGCGGCGTATTGATTGGGCAGGAGCAAGGTAAAGGCGTATCCGGCAACAGCGGCGACGAGGCCCAAGGCGATGATCTTCCAGGCGTGCCGGCGCAGCACGTCCAATACTGCAATTTGTTCCGACCCCAATCCTGTGCCTGCGCATAGGTCAGCTGGGCTCCCTCGCCCAGGTAGATCTCCACGCCAGCGCTGGCCAAGTTTAAGCCATCCAAAGTAGGCGAGACATACTCGTCGAGCAGAAGCGCTTTGGCTCCCGGCTCGAGCACGACGAGAGTATGGGGGAAGATGCCCATTCTGGGGATGTCCATCCATGTATGCGCGCGCAACGGGATATCGATCTCGACACCCCGGGGCACGTACAGGAGCATGCCCCCGCTCCAAAAGGCCGCGTGCAGGGCGGCGAATTTCCCATAGCTGGGAGGCAGCGCCTCGCCCAGTAGATATTGTTGGACCAGCTCGGGATAGTCTCGCGCGGCGGTCTCCAGATCGATGAAAAGTACCCCGCGCTTCTCGAGCTCCGGGTCCAGCCGGCGGTAGGCTGCATCAGAGTTGCGCTGCACCAAGAGGCCGCCAGTCTGCATCTCGCCCAGCGCTTGGCGCAAGTCCCTCGGCAATTCTCCCAAGGTCGCCACCGATGCTCCGTCAGCGACGAAGGGAAGGACCTCGTCGAGCACGAGCCCACTGAGGTCGGTGCGCCGCCACTCCTCGTCGGTAGGCTTGGGCATGGGAATGCTCTCGTAGATGCGCCAGGCCTCCCGGCGACGCTCTTGTAACCACTCCGGTTCGTCGTTGGCCCAAGACAAGGCCCCGACCGCCTCTAGGCTCAAGCGTTGCGCTTCGGTTCGAATCATTGCTTGAACCACTCGCGCTCCCCTAGTTGGCCACGTAGGCTCGATAGACTCCGTCCAACAATCGCCACAGCGCCGCGACCGAGTCCCGCGCGGCGGACCGGATCGCCTGCTGTTGTTTGGCCGTGCGCACGCCTGTCTGGAGGATCTCTCGCTCTGCTTTGGAGTGCTTCAGATCCACGCTGCGATGGACCTCGAAGAACTCCAGGCCGCGGGGATCATCGATGCCGTAGAACTTGTGCAGCCCCTCGATCTTCTTTTCAGCCACGGCCGGGATCTGCGACTCGTAGGCCCATAGGGCCGCGGTGCCCTCCAGGTAGGAACGCTTTTGGGTAAGGTCGCGCAGGGTCTCAAGGGTGGTGGCCGTCTCGGGCAGCAGATCCGTTCCTACCACTTCCTCGCGGCCCAGCCCTAGCGACTCCGCGAAGCGCAGCCACAGTTCAGGGTGAGTACGTTCCTCCGCCAAGTTCTCAAGGAGAAGTTGTTGAGCCGCGCGGTCCGGGCATTGATTGCGCACGGCGCCCACAAAGCGCGGGAAGGCTTCCACCAGGTGATAATACTGGCACGCGTAGCCACGCAGGCTGTCCAGGCTAAGCACCCCTTCCGACCATCTCTGGTAGAAAGCATGCTTGAGTAGGTGCCGCGCTTCGACCTCCAGTTCGAGGTCGCGGAGCCAATCTTGGTGATTCATCTCCCCTCCCACTCGCAAGATAGGGGCCGCGCCACGCTCCCCAAGATGAATACCGGCGCCGTGCCCCTATCGTTAGTTGGCACAGACTTCTACAAGCTTAGCCGACGGAGCCCGCCATCTGGAGCTGGATGAGCCGGTTCATCTCCACCGCATACTCCATGGGCAGCTCCTTGACGATGGGCTCGATGAACCCGCTCACGATCATGGTGGAGGCCTCGCCCTCGCTCAGGCCCCGGCTCATCAAGTAGAAGAGTTGTTCGTCCCCGATCTTAGAGACGCTGGCCTCGTGGCCGATGCTAACGTTGTCTTCGTCGATCTCGATGTAGGGATAAGTATCCGACCGGGAGTGCTCATCCAAGAGCAGGGCGTCGCAGCGCACGTTAGACTTGGCCCCCTCGGCCCCCCGGTGCACCTTCAACAGACCGCGATAGGAAGTCCGCCCGCCGTCCTTGCTGACCGACTTAGAGGTGATGGTGGAAGTGGTGTAGGGTGCCACGTGCACCGCCTTCCCACCCGCGTCCTGATGCTGACCCGCCCCGGCGAAGGCGACGGAGAGGACCTCGCCGTGGGCGCCCTTTCCCAGGAGATAGATGCTGGGATACTTCATGGTCAGCTTAGAGCCCAGATTCCCATCCACCCATTCCATGGTGGCATCCTGGTAGGCCACCGTCCGTTTGGTGACCAGGTTGTAGACATTGGTCGACCAGTTCTGAATGGTGGTGTAGCGGCACCGCGCGCCCTTCTTGACGATGATCTCCACCACCGCGCTGTGCAACGAATCGGTGGTGTACACCGGAGCGGTGCAGCCCTCCACGTAGTGAACGTAGGCCCCCGGCTCCACGATGATCAGGGTCCGCTCGAATTGGCCCATGTTCTTAGCGTTAATGCGGAAGTACGCTTGCAGGGGCAGGTCCACATGCACCCCTTCCGGCACATAGACGAAGGAGCCGCCGCTCCACACCGCGCTGTTGAGGGCGGCGAATTTGTTGTCCTCTGGCGGGATGATGGTGGAGAAATACTGCTTGACCAGCTCGGGATACTCGCGCAGCGCACTGTCCATATCCAGAAAGATCACCCCACGCTTGGCCAAGCTCTCCTTGATGCTGTGATAAACCACCTCCGATTCGTATTGCGCGCCGACCCCGGCCAAAAACTTGCGCTCCGCCTCGGGGATGCCCAGCTTATCGAAAGTGTTCTTGATGTCGGCGGGCACGTCGTCCCAGGAGGTCTCCTGGCGATCGCTGGCCTTCAGGTAGTAGTAGATGTCGTTGAAGTCGATTTTGCTGAGATCCCCTCCCCAGGTAGGCAGGGGTTTCTTATAGAAGATGTCCAGGGAGCGCTGCCGAAATTGGCGCATCCAATCCGGCTCGTTCTTCATCCAGGAGATCTCTTCGATGACCTGGTGGTTGAGCCCCTTGCGGCTCTTAAAGACGTACTTTTCGGGGTCGTAAAAACCGAACCTCTCTTTGTAGGAACTCCCCGAGGCACCCACATCCAAAGCGGTTTTGCTATTAACAGCCATCTTACCCTCTCTCCTTTCGCTCGGCGCGCTCGACTAGTGTCCGCCGCAGCCACAACCGGCGCCTTTGAGGTTGCGCAAGGCAAAGCCGCGCCGGAACTGATCTTCCACAAAGTCGATCTGAGCGCCCTCCACCAGAGGGGCGGTCTCTGAGTCGAGCAGGATCTTGATCCCGGCGGCCTCCACCACCTGATCGCTCTCGCGGCCTTGATCGAAAGCCATGCCGTAGTGGGCATTCCCGCAGCCACAACGACCCTGCAGGAATACGCGAACGCCATCAGGAGCATCCTCGCTGGGAATGGTGGAGAGGAGGCTCTTGAACTCCGCACCGGCCCGCTCCGTCAAGGTAATCATGCGCTCACCTCCTGAGCGACTCGCTTCTCAAACTCGGCGTAGCCCTTGGCTTCCAGTTCATGAGCCAACTCCGGGCCGCCGGAAAGCATCACCTTTCCATTGATCAAAATATGGACAAAATGGGGTGTGATGTGGTTCAGAAGGCGCTGATAGTGGGTGATCACTAGCACCCCCATGTTCGGACCGGCCAGGCGGTTGACCGCTTCCGAGACCGTCTTGAGGGCATCGATATCTAATCCGGAGTCGGTCTCGTCCATAATAACCATCTCCGGCTCCAGCAGGGCCATCTGCAAGATCTCGCTCTTCTTCTTCTCGCCGCCCGAGAAGCCATCGTTCAGATAGCGGCTGGCGAACTCCTTCTCGACTTTTAACAGGGCCATCCTCTCGTTCAGCTTCTTGCGGAACTCGGAGACGGGCAGCGACTTCTGTTGTTCCTCGCCATTGCGACGCAGGGCATTGAGGGCCGTCCGCAAGAAGTTGGCCACGCTCACCCCCGGGATGGGCGTGGGATACTGGAAGGCCAGGAAGAGCCCCAGCTTGGCCCGCTCATCGGGCTTGAGGCCCAGGATGTTCTGACCCTTGTACCAGACCTCGCCGCCCAACACCTGGTAGGCCGGATGGCCCATCAGGGTGTAGGCCAGGGTGCTCTTGCCCGAGCCGTTGGGCCCCATCAAGGCATGGATCTCTCCCTTGCGCACGACCAAATCCACGCCCCTGAGGATTTCTTTTCCCTCAACGGCAACTCGTAAGCCCTTAATGACCAGGGCGTCCCGCTCGGTCATCCCACCTCCAACTTATTATCATGTCGATCATAATAACCACCCAAACTATAGCACACCCAATCCACGCTTGTCAAGTCCGGACTGGGGATTTTGGATATTTTTAAGGTCAACTCTCGAAAAGGGCCTCTCGGACGTCTGTTTCAGCGTCTGTAGGCAGGGGAAAATAGTGCCCATGGGGCCGACGAGAGGACCCGCCTCGGGAGGTCACATTCCAGGTCCCAATCCTTAGTCTATAACCCCGATGATTGCGAGCGGTGCAAGAGAGGACAAAGCCTTTAACGGTTTAAGGACCAGTCGTAGGGCTGGTAACCTACCCGAAGGCCGCGGGGGTTCTTGGTGAGATAGGCCTTGGCCGGGCCCTCGTCCAGGTAGGGCAGCACGAAGTCGACAGCGCCCCGCGCGCCGCCGAAGTCCCGCCCGTACCAGAAGAATATCCGCGAAAGGGCGACACGCCGCGCTCGGGGATCTACCTCGACGCCGCCGTGGTTCACGAAGTTGCGCGCCGCCAGATCCAGCTGTCGGTCGTTGGCCTCGGCCTCATACACCCCGATGAGAGGGCAGGAGCGGGATGCGCAGACCAAAGCGAAGTGGATGCGGAGATCCATCGGCTCCACCACGTGCGCGCGCCGCGGATCGTTCTCGGCAAAGTGAGGGCCAGGAATTAAGGGATGGCCTCGGTTGGCCCGGAGGATGCCGTGCTCGATATCGTTGGCGCTGTAGCGCTGGTTTCCCAAGCGGTAGGCCGCCCGCCAGAAAAAGCCCGCAACCTCCCGGATGCTCTCTTTCACCCCATAGGCGATCACGGCGTGAATAACCAGCGCGTTGTAGAGGTTGATCCAGAAAGCCAGTCGCTCCGCACGATCTATGAGTTCAGAGGGATCGAATCCGGCCAGCATGGCGGCACAACTACGATACTCTGCGAACGCCGGGCTGCTGGCCAGCCGG
>JACPWV010000141.1 GCA_016196905.1 Chloroflexota bacterium
GGGGTCCAGGAGTACCGCCGCCAGCAGCGGGAGGATGCTCAGGCACAGCGGCAGTCGGATCAAGGTGCGAGGACCGCGGACCGCATTGCCAGCCGATATGGAGTCAGCGTGGACCAGGTGTGGGCGACTTATGAAGGATGTGGCGGCAACTGGCAGTGCGTGCGAGACTACTATCGCGGACAAGCTGCTGAGCGAGGACGAGGCCCGCACTAACGCACAATATCCCAGGTGAGCGAAAGCTTACCGTCAACCTTTCGGGCATCTCCCCAGCCGGGGAGATGCCCTTTTTTTTCCCCCCTGTAATCCCTTCTACTACGCGAAGTGGCGCTCTTCCAGGCCAAAAGCTTGACATCCGGCTGTCCGGCCGCGCTTAACCAGATAATAACACGCCCTAGGGACACCAGAAGAGCGTTTTTCTAAAGCCGTATCCTTTTCTCCCCCCCGTCGGTATATTCGGGGTATAGGCCTTTGGGGAAACCTATTAGGGAAGGAGTGTAAGCTATGTTCCAAAAGAAACTTTTGGGGGTATCCCTGGTACTTACCTCCTTGCTCTTCGTGTTTACCGGCACTGCCGTTTTGGCCCAGGCGCCAGATCCCCTCTCAGTTACCGCCTCGGTGGTCGATCTTCCAGTGCCTCCTGATTGCGGACTGCAGGTCCAGTTCGATGGCACGGCCAGCGGTGGCACGCCGCCGTATATGTTCGAATGGAACTTCAATGCCAATCAAGACATGGTCATCGACAGCACTGAAGAGGATCCCGTTCACACCTATGCAGCGGCCGGCGAGTACGATGTCACCCTAGCCGTTACCGACGCTGCCGATATGAGCGTCGGTGTCGGATTAACGGTAGAGGTGTTCGAGCCGGTCAGCGCGAACGCCAGCGCGGATCCCCTGCGCTCCGTATTGGATGCGAACGGCGAAGCGGCCATCAACTTCACTGGCGATGTTAGCCCCGAGGGGAACTACACCTTCGCCTGGGACTTCGGTGATGGAAACACCAGCGACCTCGAGGATCCGGGTGACCACACTTATATGCTCGAGGAGTTCGAGGAGCTCGAGGATGGTGAGGTGTTTAACGTCACCTTCACAGCCACGAACACCGACACCGGCTGCGTCGGGATGGACGAGGTCACTGTCGTCGTCTCCAGCGAAGAGGCGGAGAGCGCAGTAGGCAACATGGTGGCCGCCTTCTTCGAGCTCACTAATGACGAGATCAATGAGTTGCGCGACATGGACTGGGGCTGGGGCGGCATCGCCCACGCCTACTGGCTGGCCAAGCTCACCGGCGAGGATGTGGAGACCATTGTCGACATGCGCGAGGGCGGCATGGGCTGGGGCCCGATAGTCCAGGCAGCGCTAGAAGATCTAGGCTTAAAGAGCCTGGGCGGATTCAATCTAGGCGCGATCATGTCCGGCCACTTTGAGGCGCTGTTGGAGGAGTGCGGACTGAGCCAGGAAGAACTCGTAGCCCTCGTCCAGGAGTTTGGAGCCGGCCTCTCCACCATCCGCCACGCCTGCCGTTTGGCTGCCCAGGCAGGCGAGGGAACCACCGCCGCGGATGTCCTGGCCCTGCGCGAAGAGTTGGGCAACTGGGGCAAGGTTCGCCAGGCGCTGAACTTGGCTGCTCAGGCCGGGGGCGAAACTTCCGTCGAGGACATCATGGCCATGCTCGAAGAGGGCATGAACTGGGGCCAGATTCGCAAGCAACTCGCCCAGGGCGAGGAGGAAGCCACGGAGGCAGATAGCGAGGATGTTGAAGAAGAAGAGGCCTCCGCCACCTCCGAGCGCGGAAATCGCAAGAAGGAGCGGCGCGGCGGCGATGAGCTGACCTCGGGCAGCGACGACGAGGAGAGCACCACGACCGTCGAGCGCGGGCGCGGCAAGAGCAAGAAGAACCTGCGCGGAACGCGAGACCGCGGGCCTCGCTCGAACCGAGGTCGGGGTCGTCGCTAATACAACCGAAGATCCCTGGTGAGCCAAAAAGCTCACCGGCCTTCCTGAGGGCATCTCCCTGGCCACCCCCCGGCCGGGGAGATGCCCTTTTTACAGCTCGTCACGCAAGGCTTTGAGCACGAACGGGCAAGATCAGCTGATGCGAGGGACGCGGGCCAGGATCTCGGAGACTACCTCGTAGGTGTTGGTGCCCAAGCGCTGGGCCACCTGCGCCACCGTGATCTCCTCCTCCCCTTGACGGCCGATCAACACCACCTCATCGCCCTGGCGCACTCCGGGGATGTCGGTCACCTCCGCGATGGTCTGGTCCATGGTCACCAGTCCGACGATGGGGGCGCGCCGCCCGCGGATGAGGACCTGGCCCCAGTGGTGGGGGGCGCGACGGAACCCGTCGGCGTAGCCCACCGGCAGGACGGCGATGCGGGCGGGGCGCTCGGTGCGATACGTACTGCCGTAGCTGATGTACTCCCCGGTGGGCAGCTCTTTGACTTGAGCCACCTGGGTCTTGAAAGTCAGCGCCGGGCGAAAACCCTCCGGGCAGCGCACCTGGGGCGAGGGGTCCAGGCCGTAGAGGGCGATGCCCGCACGCACGATATCGAAGTAGGACTGGGGATAGGCAAATATCGCTGCGCTGTTGGCGGCGTGGGCCAGCGGGATCTCGAAGCCGGCCTGTACGAGTTGGCTCAAGACCTCCTGGAAGGTCGCGATCTGCTGGAGGGTGTATTCCCGGCCCCAGCCGGCGATGCTGCGAGCATCCTCGTTGTCGGCGACAGCGAAGTGGGTGAAAATTCCTTCGATCACGATTCCCGGCACCTGGGCGACCTCGCGGGCGAAGGGAAGGACCTCCTGCGGCAATAGCCCCAGCCTCCCCAGACCGGTATCCACCTTGATGTGAACGCGCGCTTCGGTGTTCAGGGCCTGGGCCGCCTTGGACAAGGCGTGGGCCACCTCCCGTGAGAAGATCGTGACCGTGGCGCGCTGTAGAAGGGCCTGGCGGGCCTGCCGGGCCGGGGTGTAGCCCATGATCAAGATGGGCGCGTTGATCTGGGCTCGACGCAGCACCATCGCCTCGCTCAAGCTGGCCACCCCCAGCATGGAAGCGCCGTTTTGCAGCACCGTGTGCGCGACCCTCACCGCGCCGTGCCCATAGGCGTCGGCCTTCATGACCGCCAAAATTTTTACATGAGGACCCACCATCTGGGCGATGCGGCGGAGGTTATTCGCGATGGCCCCTAGATCGATCTCCAACCAAGTGGGACGGTCGGGCGCCACCACCTGCACTTCCTTCCAACCGGGCTCCTGTCGAACCAGCACGCTTTCGGCCTGGGCGCGGTCGGCTAGAAGCAGCTCGGCCAGTCGTTCCAGACGCGCCTCCGCCGAGCCCTTGACCAGGATGATGTCGCCGGTCAACACCCGCTCCGCCACGCGCCGAGCGGCGTCCTCGGCACGATAGGTCACCCCCACCCGCTCCCCGGGCAGGCCGTGCCGAATGGCCTCCTGGGCGATCCACCGGGCCCGCTCGCCCAGGGTGGTTAGCTCATCCACCACCTCGGCTGCGCGGCGGCCCACCTGCCGATGGCCTTCCTCCTCCCAGGAGCCCAACTCCGCCATGTCGCCCAGCACCGCGAACTTCCGGCCACCGTCGAGCTGTTCGAGCACTTCTAAGGCCGCCAGCATGGAGGCCGGGTTCGCACTGTAGCTGTCATCCAGCAGCGTGCAACCCTGCACCCCCTCCAGAGGGTTCAGACGGCCTGGGAGAGGCGACAACTCAGCCAAGCGCTGGATCGCCTCACGCACCGGCACGCCGTAGACAATGCCAACCCCGATGGCAGCCAGTGCGGGATAGATATTGTGTCGACCCAAGAGGCGGAGCCGCACTTCGTAGCGCTGGCCCCTATGATCGAAAACGAACCGGGTGCCCTGGCGATCGACCTCCACAGCGCTGGCACGCAGGTCGGCCCCCTCCACGCTCCCGAAGGTGATCACCTGAGCCCGAGTGCGGGTGGCCATCGTGTGTACCAGTTCGTCGTCGGCATTGAGCAGGGCGTAGCCGCGCGGAGCGCCGGGCAGCGCCTCCAACAAACGCCCCTTCTCCAGGGCGATGTTCTCCAGGCTGCCGAAGTACTCGAGGTGGGCGGGCCCAACGCTCATCACCACCCCCACCCGCGGCCCCGTCAGCTTTGCCAGGTCTTCGATCTCGTGAAAGGAATCGCAGGCCATCTCCAGGACCGCCAGGCGCTGTTCGAGCTTCAGCCGCCCCAGGGCGATGGGCAGCCCAAAGCGGCCATTGTAGTTGGCGTAATTCTTGAAGACCGGCATGCGGGCCTCCAGCACAGCCGCGATGGCTTCCTTGGCGGTGGTCTTGCCCATGCTGCCGGTAACCCCCACCACCTCGACCCCATACTTGCGCAGGACATGGGCCGCCCATTGGCTTAAGGCTAGCTGGGTGTCCGCCACGACGACGCAGGTGGCTCTATAGGGGGAGAGGTCCAGTTCGCGCTGGCTGAGCACGCCCGCCGCCCCGCTGCGACAGGCCTCCTCGATGTAATCGTGGCCATCCCCTTTCTCGGTCTTGACCGCCAGGAAAAGCTCGCCGGGGTGGACCGAGCGCGAGTCGTAACAAAAATCGGGAAAGTGGCGGGCAAAGGCCGGCCCCACCACCCGCCCCCCGGTCGCCTGCAAAATATCCTCTAGATCGATCATCGCAATCCCATCGCTCCGCTGACGCGCGGATAACTTCGACTGTTTTTCATCTCAACGGTCGGGGATATTCTAGCACCGCTCGGGGTCTGCGACAACGAGACCTTGCAGGGCCCACATATCCTGGCTACAATTGAGCGCGATCTGACTTCTACCCAGTTCCCGATGAACGCTTCGAATCGTCCTCGCGTCGGCGTATTCTTGGGGGGGATGTCCTCCGAACGGGAGGCCTCCCTGGCCAGCGGCCGCCAGGTCTGTATGCACCTGGATCGCGCCAAATACGCCGTGGTCCCCATCTTCGTCGATCTCCAGGCGCGCTTTTGGGAGCTGCCCCAAAAGCTATTGATCCAAAACACCACCGTGGACATCATCGCGCGCTTGGAGCGCGAGGCCCGTCGGATCCCTTATGAGTCGCTGAAAGGGGAGATCGAACTCGCTTTCATCGCCTTGCACGGCAAA
>JACPWV010000148.1 GCA_016196905.1 Chloroflexota bacterium
CAGCGCGCCCACAGGGTGAGCGTGCCGAAAGTACCCAAGGCCAGGGCTAAGCCTACGCCGGGCAGCCAAAGGCGCCTGCGTGTCTCCGAGGCGGTGGTCGCCCATAGCCCTAGTGCGAAGACGGGTAGAGAGACGATGCTCGTGAACTTGGTAGCGATCGATAACCCCACCACGATGAGGCAGCTGACTGCCCAGCGCACTTGACCGCTCGCGCGGTAGCGCAGGAGGAGCCAAAATGCGAGGGTATAGGCCAAGGCGACCAGGGGCTCTCTGAAAAAAGTTCGCGTGTAGGGCCAACTGATGGTGGCGAGTCCCAAGATCAGGGCGCCCGCCAGGGAGAGCAGTTGGGAATAACCCATCTCTCTGAGAATCAGCCAAAGCAGGCTGGCCGTGGCCGCCGTGACCAGAATGTTGAAGAGCATCGCCGTTTGGATTTTGCCCCATTCCGGGTTGGCCTGGGCCAGGGCGTAGAGAGGCACGGCCGCCAGGGCCTGGAAGGGCTCGGGGCGACCCACCGGGTTGTGGTAGCCGGCGAAAAGCGTTTGAGGGGTTTCCAGAGAGCCTCTTTGGAGCAGGCTCTCCGTCATCGAGAAGAGTACCAGCTCGTCGATAGAGCGAAGGAGGCCGTTATACGTAAAGAGGTAAACAGCGCACAGCAGGAAAAAAATAGCCAACGGGACACGGGCTGGGCGAAGGTCACGACCGAGGATCATATTCGTGGGCTCGCAGGCTAGAAGGTGGAGAGCGTCTCGGCCACCCCCACGCTGACCTCGCGGATTTGTCCGGTATAGCCGATCGCCCCCACCACGATCACGGCATCGGTGCCCAAACGCTCACTCAGGGCCCAGGTTCCCTCCAGGGTGAAGGACTCCCCCGGCGCCAGCTCGATCTCGGCTGCCGGCGCGTTCTCTTGAGACCAGCGCCAAACCTCCACCCAGCCTCGGCTCGGGTCGGGCTTGCGCACGATCATGTCAACCGCCGGCGCGTTCTCGACCCCCGCCAGTTGGATGGGCCGCGCGTCCTGATTGGTCACGGTGAAACGCAGCTGGATGGGCTGATCGATCCGCACCAGCGCGTCCTCCACCCATATCTCGGCCCGCACCCCATCGATCTCCAGGTTTTGGGATCGGGGGCCGCACCCCGCTGCCAGAACGGGGATCATCAGGATAGCGAACCGGGCCCAGCGAAACTTCTGCATGCTATCGGCTATAGAGGAAAAGTCCCAGCGCGCCCGCACCCAGGAGGGCGATGGCAGGGTGGACATCCAGAAACGCGACGACGGCGAAAGTCCCCAGGCCGATGAGCGCCGCATCCCAGGAGCGTGCACCCTGAGGCAGAGCTTGCGGCAAGAGGGTGTAGGCGGTCCAGACCAGAAGAGCCACCACCGCCGGCCGCACCGCCCGCAGGGCCGCCTCCACCTGGGGCAGGTCCTTGAAGCGAAAGAAGACGGCCACCAGGGCCAGCATAGCCACCAGGGAGGGGAGAATCGTCCCTGAAACCCCGGCCATCACCCCCGGCAGCCCGGAGAGCTTGTAGCCGACGTAAGCGGACATCTTGGTGGCGATAGGCCCCGGCAGGGCGTTGCCTAGAGCCAGGGCATCGATGAACTCTTGGGCGCTGAGCCAGCGGTTGACCTCCACGACCTCCTGCTGCATCAGAGGGATCATGGAAGGGCCGCCGCCATAGCCGAAAAGCCCTACCTTGGCGAAGGTGAGAAAAATATGCAAAAGGTTGTTCATTCTGTCCTCGCATATTTACAGGTTGGCCAGAGCACGTTCCAGGTCCTCGATGAGATCGTTGGGGTCCTCCAAGCCCACGGAGAGGCGAATCAGCCCATCCCTAATCCCCGCCGCCAGGCGCTGCTCCCGCGGGACGATATTCGCTGCATGGGTCATGGAGGCGGGGTGAGATATCAAGGTGCGCACATCGCCCAGACTGGCCGTCAAGGTGCACAGGCGAACGCCGTCTAGCAGTCGCGTGCCGGCCTCCACCCCGCCGCGCACCTCGAAGGAGATCATCCCTCCGAAGGCAGTCATCTGGCGGCGGGCCAGGTCGTGCTGAGGATGGCTGGGTAGTCCCGGGTAGTAGACCCGCTCCACCTTGGGGAGGCTTTCCAAGAAACGGGCCAAGGCCAAGGCATTGGCGCAGTGGCGTTCCATGCGCAGCGGCAGTGTGTGCATCCCGCGCAGGATGAGCCAGGCGTCGAAAGGACCCAGCACGCTGCCCAGATAGCGCAGGGTGGTTTCGCGCGCTCGCTCGATAATCTCCTCAAGGCCAACGATGATCCCCGCGATGGTGTCCCCGTGGCCTCCCAGGTATTTGGTCGCGCTGTGGACCACCAAGTCCACGCCCAACTCCAAGGGGCGCTGGCAGAAAGGGGTAGCGAAGGTGTTGTCGGCGATAGTCACCAGGCCGCGTCTTCGCGCGATCTCCACCACCGCTGGGATATCGGTTAGCTCCAGGAGGGGGTTCCCTGGGGTTTCGATATAGATGACCTTGGTGTCGTCTCGGATGGCCTCGGCGATCTCCTCCGGGTCGCGCGCATCGACCATGCTGATCTTGAAGCCCAGATGGGGAAGCTCCTCGGAGAAAAGGTGATGCGTCCCGCCGTAGAGGGCACGCGGGGCTACGATGTGATCGCCCGTTTTGGCGGCGCTGAAGAGGGCCGTGGCAATGGCGGCCATCCCCGAGCTAGTAGCGATGGCGGCCTGCCCCCCTTCCAGGGATGCCATCTTGCCTTCGAGGGCAGCCAGCGTAGGGTTTCCCCAGCGGGTATAGACATAGCCCTCCTGCTCCCCGGCGAAGATGCGCGCCGCCTCCTGGGCGTTAGAAAAGACGAAGGTGCTGGTTTGGTAGATGGGCGTGGACAGGGCTTTGGTCGTGGGATCGGGCTCCTCACCGGCGTGAATGGCCTCGGTGAAAATGCTCGGCTTGGACATGTTAGCCTCCACTGTGAAGCGCTGTGCTCTCACCCACCGGCCTGTGTCTCAAATAAGCCGTCGAACGG
>JACPWV010000156.1 GCA_016196905.1 Chloroflexota bacterium
GATCTACCCACCGCCCCCTTCCAGGTGTTCATGGCCCCCGCGGCCCCCCTGCGCATTCGCTTACCGGCCATCGTCAAACCGGTGGCCGAGGACGCCAGCCTGGGCATCAGCCGCCGCGCGGTCGCAAGCAGCCCGCGCGAACTGAAGGAGCGGGTGGCTTACGTGCTGGAACGCTATCGCCAGGCAGCCCTGGTGGAGGAGTTCATTGAGGGACGCGAGTTCAACGTGGCCATCTGGGGCAACGGCCGGCCGCAGGTCCTGCCTATCTCCGAGGTGGATTACGGCCGCATCGCCAATCCCTTGGCCCGCATCAGCAGCTTCGAGGCCAAGTGGATTGAGAGCTCCCCAGAATATCACCTCACCCCCACCCTCTGCCCTGCCCCGCTGGACGAGGATCTGAGAGCACGCATCGAGCGCGTCGCCCTGCGCGCCTACCGCCTCCTGGGCTGCCGGGACTACGCCCGCGTGGATATCCGCCTCCGCGACAGCACCCCCTATATCCTGGAAGTCAACCCCAACCCCGATCTGTCCCCCGATGCCGGCTTCGCCAAAGCCTCGCTGGCCGCCGGCTACGACTACGGCTCGATGGCCGAACGCATCGTGACCCGAGCGGCGAAGCGCAAAGCCAAAGCGGCGGCATGATCGGACCCACCGGCGCCGCCGAGGCCGAGGCGATTTTGGGCCTGGCGCGTCACGTCGGCCTCTTCAGCGATATCGAGATCGCCACCATCACCGAACTCCTGCAAAGTTACCTCCAGTCCCCTGGAGCAGACTATTCCTTCCTGTCCTATCGCGAAAAAAACCAGACCCTGGGTTTCGCCTGCTACGGACCTCGCCCCCTCGCCGAGGGGGTCTTCGATCTGTATTGGATCTGCGTGGAGCGACATCGCCAAGGCCAGGGTATCGGCGCCGCGCTGCTGCGCCGGGTCGAGCAGGAGGTGGCCGCCCAGAGCGGGCGCTTGGTGCTCATAGAGACCTCCTCCACCGAGCCCTATCGCCTCACCCGCTCTTTCTACGAGAAGCAAGGCTACCGGCCCGCCGCGGTCATCGACGATTTCTACCGGCCAGGCGATGCTCTGGTGCTCTATCGCAAAGACCTCCCCCCCCGGCACGGCTTAGCGCCTCGCTGAATCCCGTACTCCCAACCCGCCTAGCGACTCTGGTACGAGCCTGTTGAGCATTCGATAGGTCTTTGCCCGCCGCCAGTCCTTATGCTATGATGTAATTCACGCCTGGTGGGGCCGGGAGAGCATCATGCGGCGAATCGTGGAGTGCGTGCCCAACTTCAGCGAGGGAAGACGCCGGGAGATCCTAGACCAAATCACGGCCGAGATCACCGCTGTCCCCGGCGCTGTACTCCTGGATGTGGAGATGAACGCCGATCATAACCGGGCGGTGGTGACCTTCATCGGTCCACCCGAGGCGGTGGAGGAGGCTGCCTTCCGCGCGGTGCGCGGGGCGGCGCAGGTGATCAACCTGGACCAGCATCGCGGCGAACACCCCCGCATCGGCGCTACCGATGTGGTGCCCCTGGTTCCCATCTCCGGGGTGAGCATGGAGGAATGCGTCGAGCTGGCCCAACGCCTAGGGGAGCGCATCGGACGCGAGTTGGAGATCCCGGTTTACCTTTATGAGAAGGCCGCCACCCGCTCGGAGCGGAGCGACCTGGCCTATATCCGGCGCGGCGAGTATGAGGCCCTCAAAGAGGAGATCGCTAGCCATCCCGATCGGGAGCCCGATTTCGGGCCGCGTCGGGTGGGCGCGGCGGGGGCCACGGCGGTGGGGGCCCGCGAGCCGCTCATCGCCTACAACATCTATCTGGACACCCGGGATATCGAGATCGCCAAGGCCGTCGCCAAAGCGGTGCGTAACTCCTCGGGCGGGCTGCGCTACGTCAAGGCGCTGGGGATGGAGATCGCCGAACGGGGCCTGGTGCAAGTCTCCATGAACATGACCGATTATCGCCAGACGCCCTTGCACCGCGCCTTCGGGCTGGTCAAGCTCGAGGCTCAACGCTACGGGGTCAACATCGTCTCTAGTGAGATCGTGGGCCTGGTTCCCGAGGACGCCTTGCTAGAGTCCGCCGAATTCTACTTGCAACTGGAGAATTATCGGCCTGCTCAAATCCTGGAACGAAAGATTGCGGAGGCGCGGGCGGAGGTCGAACCCACGCCGCCCTTGGAGCTCGCGGCCCAAACTCAAGTCGAGGTCCCTTCCCCTGTAGCCGTGCCCCAGACAACCCCAGCCGCAGGGGTGGACAGCTTTCTGGAGGCGATCTCCATGCCCACGCCCACCCCCGGAGGTGGCAGCGCGGCGGCCCTGGCCGGGGCGGTGGCGGCGGCATTGGCGGGCATGGTTTCCCGACTTACCCTGAACAAGGAGGAGTTCAAGGAGGTCCAGCAGGAGATCTCCCAACTGGCCGAGGCGACCGACACACTCCGTCAAGATCTGAGTGCCCTCATCCAAGAGGACGCCGACGCTTATCAAGCCGTTCTGGCCGCCTATCGTTTGCCCAAGGATACGCCCGAGGAACAGGAGCGGCGTCAGGTGGCGATTCAAGCCGCGCTGCGCGTGGCGGCCAGCGTGCCGCTCAGCGTGGCCGAGCGGGCGGTCAGGACCTTGGAGGCGATTCGCACCTTGGCTGAGAAGGGGTACCCGCGGGCGGCCAGCGATGCGGGAACGGCCGCCTACCTGGCCCAGGCGGCGGTCAAGGCAGCCGGCGCCAACGTGCTGGCCAACGTCGTCGACCTCAGCGATCAGGACCTGGCGCGGGTGTTCCAGGAGGAGTTGGCCTTCTTCGAGGGGCGCGCCGATGACCTCGTCTCGCACATCGAGAGCCTAGTGGCCAGCAAGCTCCAGCCTCCGGAGCCCACCGCCTCCTCCAGTTGATCACCCGCCCGACTTCCCATCCAGCCCCGCGCGGGGTTTAGCCCTCCTGAGCATCATCCCAAATCGATGAGCGCTCCCTCCATACACGCGACCTGGCCCTTTCGCTTGACCCGCCAGCTAGGCCGGTTCATTCTGCACGCCCTATTTCGTATCGAGGTCCAGGGGCTCCGGAACATCCCCCCAGCCGGCTCCATCTTGGCCGGCAACCATTTGAGTTGGGCGGATCCTTTCCTGATCATGATTCTCTTTCCCATCACGCCCCGAGTTTATTTCCTCGCTCCCCGCGAAACGGTTCTCAATCGAGCCTGGAAGGCCTGGATCATGGGCCTCTTGGGCAGGGCGATATTTTACGAGCGCAGCCAGGGGATCATCCAGCGCCAGGTGATCGAGCAGGTCAGCCAGCTGCTGGCGGCGGGCGGCGTCCTGGGCATATTCCCCGAAGGTGGGGTGGGGCAGCGCGAGGGAGAGTTATTGCCGCTGAAAAAGGGAATCGGCCACTTCGCCCTGGAGAGCGGCCGACCCATTCTCCCCATCGCCTTCAGCGGAACGCAGGAACTCTACCTGCGCAAGACCATCCGTGTCATCATCGGGCGCGCCTTTGTCCCAAAAGCGAAGGGCGAAACCTACGGAGATCAGGTGGAGTCAATTACTGCCCAGGTCGAATCAGCACTGCGGGCGATCCTGCCTACCTACCGGGAGGAACCCGGGGTGGTAAAGCGCTGGCGCTGGCTCAATCGCTTGTTTCGCTAAGGGGGTCAGTGGGCTCCTGGGCGGACCTTCGCCGCCAGGACGACCGAGTTCGAGGCCACCTCCCGGCCGTCCTTGATCACCCGCGCTACCAAGTTTCCCCCGAACCGATAAGCCAGATCGCGATAATCGTCGCTATCTAGGACGAGGACGTCGGCGCGTTTGCCCACCTCCAGGCTTCCCACCTCATGGGCCCGCCCGATGGCGTGGGCCGCATTGAGGGTCGCCGCGCTGATGGCCTCGGCCGGGGCTAGGCGCATGGTGCGAGAGGCGAGGGCGATAATCGTGGGCATCGACTCACAATAACAGGTCCCCGGATTGAGGTCCGTCCCCAGGGCAATGGACACCCCCGCCGCGATCATCTCCCGCGCCGGGGCGTACTTGGAGAGCCCCAGCCCGAAAGGGGTCCCGGGCAAGAGCACGGCCATAACCCCCACCGCCGCCAGGGCTGCCCAATCCCCGGAGTCGGTCTGGATGAGGTGATCCGCCGAGGTGGCCCCTAGCTCCGCGGCCACCCTAGCCCCACCGGTACGGGCGAACTCTTCGGCGTGGATCTTGATCCCCAGGCCGAGCCGCTGCGCGGCGGAGAGGATGCGCCGAGCCTGAGCTGCGTTGAAGGCTCCCTCGTCGCAGAAAACATCGCAGAAGGGAGTAGCGTTCAGCTCGCGCCGCCGATCGCGAACGGCGGGGAGCATCTCCTCCACCACCAGATCGACGTACTCCTCGGCCTGAGCCACGTACTCCGGGGGGATGGCGTGGGCTCCCAGGAAGGTAGGGACCAGATCGATCGGATGACTTCGACCCAGCTCCACGATAGCTTGCAATAAGCGCAGCTCATCGGGCAGCGAGAGTCCATAGCCGGTCTTGGCCTCCGCGGTGGTGGTCCCCTGTGCCAGCATGCGGTCCAGCCGCGCTCGACTTTGCGCCACTAAATCCTGGAACGATGCGGCCCGCGTGGCGCGCACGCTGCTGAGGATCCCCCCGCCGCGGGCCGCGATCTCCTGATAGCTGGCCCCGCCAAGCCGCTGCTCGAACTCCTCCACTCGATCCCCGGCGAAGACCAGGTGGTTGTGGGGATCCACGAAGCCGGGCATCACCACCCGACCCTGCGCATCGATCTCCACCTGGGCGCTGGCCTGCTGGCGCACCTCCGCCTCCGACCCCACCAGGACGATGCGACCCTCACGAATCGCTATCGCCCCATGGGGGACCAGGCCCACATCGCGCAGGGCCGGCCCGATCTTGGGGCCGGCCGAGGCCAGGGTCAAGAGCTGCCCGCAGTTGTGGATCAGCAGATCGACCTTCATCGGCACATCAAGTTGCGGACGTCGGCGCCTCGTCGCCCCGAATCATGGGGATCTTGATCCCGTGGCGTCGGGCCGCGGCGATGGCCTCTGGGTAGCCAGCGTCCACATGGCGCATGATAGCCGTGCCCGGATCGGTGGTCAGCACCCGCTCCAGGCGCTGGGCCGACTCGGACGTGCCCTCGGCCACGACCACCTGCCCGGCGTGGATCGAATACCCGATGCCCACGCCACCGCCAGAGTGAATGGAGACCCAAGTTGCTCCCGCTGCGGTGTTAATCAACGCATTGAGCAGGGGCCAATCGGCCACCGCATCGCTGCCGTCCCGCATCCCCTCCGTCTCCCGCCGCGGCGAAGCGACGGAGCCTCCATCCAGGTGATCGCGTCCGATGACGATGGGCGCCTTGATCTTTCCACGAGAGACCAAGTCGTTGATCAACAAGCCGAAGCGGGCCCGTTCCCCATAGCCTAACCAGCAGATGCGCGC
>JACPWV010000139.1 GCA_016196905.1 Chloroflexota bacterium
CCTGACGGTCCAATCCTGGCTCGACGCTGAAACCCTGTGGGACTACGGCTACTTCGAGGTCAACGACGGAACCGGCTGGGTCAGCCTGGCGGATACCACCGGGCTGTGCACCACCGAGAACCCCAATGGGACCCTTCTGCCCGGTGCCTGTGGCTTCACCGGATTCATAGGTGAGGGCTTGGCTTCGGGAACTCACACTACCACCTTCGATCTCTCCGCCTATGCTGGGAGCGCGATCGATGTCCGCTTCCGCTACGTCACCGACGCTGCGGTGCAGGGACAGGGTTGGTTCCTGGATGACCTCTCCCTGGATGATGCCAACGGCACCCTCTCCTTCGATGATGGGGACGATGGCGTGTGGAGCTTTGAAGGCTGGATGGGCGTCCCCTTCACCGCGGTCTATCCTCAGTACTACCTGGCCGAGTGGCGCAACGCCTCTGGATTTGACACCGGGCTGGCCTACCCCTATCGCACCCTCTTCTTCGACCAGGACGAGTGGATGGTGGAGCGCACCCCCTACACCGTGCCGGGGATGCTCCTCTGGTACCGCAACTTCAAGTACTCCGACAACTTCTTCATCGGGGCTAGCCTCTTCGATGATCCCAGTTGGGGATCCAAGGGCATGCTCCTGGTGGTCGATTCCCATCCCCAGCCCCTTCGCTTCAGTGAAGGCGCTCCCCGACCGCCCGCCGGAAACCTGGGCGGACGCAACCAGCCCTCCAACGCCACCTTCGGCCTGGTCCGGACCACCTCCTTCAAGCTGACCCGGGCCCTGGGCTTCCCGCAGCAGAAGGTCTTCGGCAACCAGTCTCCGGTCAGCGTCTTCGATGACTCCCTCGGCTACTATCCGGGCATCGAGACCTTTGGAGGCTTCGGGTACTTCGCCGACTTCGACGCCAGCGTGGTGGTCCCGGCTACGGCTTCTTATCCGCCGTACTGGGCCGGGGTGTTCCTGCCCTCCTCCTTCGCGGGCAACCCGGGCCCCTACGCTTACGGGGTAACCATGGAGGTCCAGTCTCAGGCTGCGGACGGTTCCTGGGGAGAGATCTTCGTCTCTCCGTAGCATCGATTATCCTCGTCTACGAGAGGAGGGCTGGCAGATCACTCGCCAGCCCTCTTCGTTTTTTTCACGGGAGTGTCGGGAGCTAGGAACGCGGCGCGCTGAATTGATGGTGAGGCAGATCGCGGTCGAGCACTCCTCAGACTGTAAGCCCCAACAGCACCTGCACGAGGACGAACTGGACAGCCTGGAGGAGCAGGATCGCCACGATGGGGCTGATATCGAAGAAACCGATGGGTGGAATATAGCGGCGCAGCGGGCCTAAGATCGGCTCGGTGATGTCGTGCAGGAAGGCGGAGATCGGATGATAGGGATCGAAGCGGAACCAGGAAAGAATGACCCGGGCCAGGATGGCCAGGGTGAAGGCGGTGAAGAGAAGGTCGATGAAGCTGAGAAGGAAAGTGGTCATTTTTCAGCCAGCTCCCCTAGGTATTTGGACTTTTGATAGGCGGCCCACACCGCCTTGGAAAGCACGGTGCGCAGCCCGCCCTTCTCCAATTGGTAAATCGCCTCGGCGCTGGTGCCTCCCGGGGAGGTGACCATGTCCCGGAGTTGGGCGGGGTGCAAAGAAGACTGACGCGCCAAGCTCACCGCCCCCTCCACGGTCTGCAACACCAACTGCTGGGCGACGCGGCGGGAGAAACCCAAGTGCACCCCCGCGTCGACGAGCGCCTCCATGAACAGAAACACGTAGGTGGGCCCGGTGCCGGAGAGGGCGGTGGCCATATCCAATTGGCCCTCCTCCTCGGTGTAGTGCTCCTCGCCGAAGGCCCTCAAAATCGTGCCGGCCTGCTCGCGCTGGGCCGCGCTGACCCGGGAGGTGGCGGTCCACACCGTCATTCCTTTACCCACCTGGGCCGGGGTGTTGGGCATGCAACGCACCACGGCGGCGTGCCCCAGGCTGCGCGAGATCAACCCCGTGGAAGCCCCGGCGACGATGGACAGCAGCAGTGCCTCCTCGCGGATGCTACCCTGCAGCTCCTTGAGGACGGGACTGAGAGTCTGGGGCTTCACCGAGAGAACGAGGATTTGAGCCCCTTGCGCCGCTTCCCGATTGTGGGTGGTGGTCCGGATGCCATAGCGGGTGGCGAGCTCCTGGCCTCGCTCTGGGCGAGGGCCGCTGGCGGTGATCCGCCCCGGTTCCACGAGCCCCTGAGTTACCAGTGCCTTGATCATCGCCTCGGCCATCACCCCGCTGCCGATGAAGGACAAGCTGGCGTTGTTCAGGTCAGTCATGGTCTCTCCTCTCCCCGAAAATGGCCCGGCCTATGCGCACCAGGGTGGCTCCTTCTTCGATGGCCACCGGGAAGTCGTCGGTCATGCCCATGGAGAGGTGGCGCCAATCGCGATCGGGGAAGCGGGCGCGCAGCTCATCGCGCAGCGCGCGCAGGTGTCGAAAATAGGGCCGGGCCTCCTCAGCCTGGGCCACCGGAGGGGCCATGGTCATCAAACCCTCGACCAGAAGGTTAGGCAGATCAAGAATTCTGGCCGTCTCGTCGAAAAAACGCGCGCGACTTTCGGACGATGCGTCGGGGGGAACGGAGTAACCATGTTTGTGCGACTGTCCAGCTGTGTTGATCTCCAGGAGGATGGGCACCTCTTTGCCAGCCTGTCCTGCGCGCTTGGAGATCTCCGCGGCCAGGGCGAAGCTCTCCACCGAGTGGATCCAGTCGAAAAGCTCTAAGGCTTTCTTGACTTTGTTGCGCTGGAGGGGGCCGATCATATGCCAGGTGACCTTCAACTCCTGGCGCAGTTGAAGGATCTTGTCCTCCGCCTCCTGGACGCGGTTCTCCCCGAAATCGAGGATACCTAGCTCATATGCGCGCCGGATGGTATCCGGCTGAAACGCCTTGGTCACCGCCACCAAGATGATCTGGCGCGGATCCCTCTCCGCCCGGAGGGCTGCCTCGCCGATCTGCCGGCGGACCCGAGGCAGGTTACGGGCCAGGTCGACCTCGACTTGGAGTTGGGGGGAGGATAAGTCGATAGCCTTCACGATGCTTGCCTCGCTCTCGAGGCGCCCGCGATCAGCTTCCGGTCTCCAATAACTCCTGGCTTAACCGGGCAATGGTCCCCCGCCACCCGGCGTGGCCCAGGCCCACCGCCCGCCGGACGGGATCGTAGAGAAAAATGGGCACGCAGTCAGCGAAGCGCAGCAGAAGCGCCAGGCCAGCCACAGCGGTCACTAAGCCATCGGTGGCTGGGAGCGCCTGCCCGGCCTGCGCCTCGTCCACCACGGCCACCCCGTGGCCATGGACCTGCCGGCCGGTGACGGTGCGATGTGGAGACAAGCCCAGCGCCTGGCAGATCAGTCGATGGTTAGAATCCACCGCCGCCGGGTCATCGCCTACGCTGTGTCCCACGTTTAGGCTGGCGAAGCGCCCCGCGCTGTGTCCACCCCGGCGAGTGAACACCGCATGGCGGAGCGGGTGGGGCTCCAGAGCTTGAAAGGTGTACCAGGAGAGGCCGTCCGACGAGTAGCGGCGCATCGTTTTGTTCTTGGTCACGAAAAAACGATGGATACCGAAGTCTAGCACAAAAGGAAGAGGGGAGCAAATATCGGCTGAAGGTTCATAGCTCGTTGAATCGTCCAGGGGCTGAACCAATCGATCTACGGATGAGGGGAATCCAGGCAGCAAGGTTCGAGCGAGCTATCGATCCCTCATCCGCCTCAGGCGGACAGCGCAGGGGACCAACCCACCCTGGACAGAATCGTCCAACGCTCCTAGAATGAGGCTGCATTCTCAGCGACGGAGGCCTCATGATCGCTTTTGTGTTGAGCGGAGGCGGCAGCCGCGGCGCCCTGGAGGCGGGGGCCCTTCTGGCCCTGTTCGAGGGGGGGATCCGTCCGAACATCTTGGTGGGGACCTCGGCCGGTGCGCTGAACGCTGGCTTTATCGCCACGGATCCCACACCTGTGGGAGCCGCCCGTTTGGCGGAGATCTGGAGCACGGTGCGGCGGGGCGAGATCTTTCCCCCTAACGATGTGGCTCTCTGGTTGACTTTCGCCTGGCGCTTCCTGACTGGCCAAGATGGGCTTCTCTCCAGCGTCAAGCTGCGCCGCTTCGCCCAGCAGCACCTGCCCTCGGATAAGCACCGCTTTGGAGACCTGCCGGTACGCCTTTACGTCACCGCCGCCGACCTGAACGCCGGCGTCCTGTACTTGTGGGGCGAGTTCGCGGAGGCGGAGATCCTGGACGCGATGATGGCCAGCGCGGCCCACCCCACTCTCTTTCCTCCACTGGAGCTCGCGGGTCGCCAGTTGGTGGATGGCGGCGTTGTCGCGAATGTGCCCATCACCATCGCGGTGGAGAAGGGGGCCACCGAGGTGTGGGTGATCAACGTCGGTTACGCCGGCCAAGCGCAGCCCAAGACCCGCGGGGCCCTCAACATCGGCCAACGCGCCCTCACCACCTTGATCTATCAACAGCTCCTGGACGATATCGAGGAATCCCAGGGGCGGGCCATCCTCCATCACATCGTCATCGACGCCTTCCAGGGCCTGGCGCCCTGGGACCTCAGCCACGGGCCTCAGATGGTGGAGGAGGGGTATCGCGTGGCCAAAGAATTCCTGGGGAAGCCAGCCTGGGAGCGGGTGGCGGTGCCCGCTGCGCCCAGCGAGGTCGACCTCACCCAACAGATCGGCCCCCCCGGGGCGATCGTCTGGCGGCCCCGTCGAATCAGCGCCCCGACCGGTCGGGGTTCCTGAAGGCGCGGGCAGCAGGTCGATATGGAGCAGGGCTGGGTTCGCTACGGGGTTGTCCCCATCTCCCCGCTGGGCCTTGGTCGAGGTCGCGGGGCGGCCGAGGGAGAATCCTCCTTTCGGGACGAAGACCCCTGGCACGCCCAGGGCCATTAGCTGGTCATGGATGGCCTGCGGATCTTCCACCAGGATCAGGGCCAGGGCCCCCCATTGTTTCTCCTGCATGGGCTGCCCACCTCGTCTTACCTTTACCGAGACGGCTTGCCCATCTTGGCGGAGAGCCACCGGGTGATGGTACATGGCACGCGTACCATGTGCCA
>JACPWV010000140.1 GCA_016196905.1 Chloroflexota bacterium
CTAACGCCTCCGGCCCAGGGTAATCGCTCTGGTCGCCAAACCAGCCTCGTTCTCCGCGCGTGGCGGTGACCACATAAGTCTCGATCCCTTGCGCGGCACACTTCGCCAGCGTGCCTCCCGTGCCCAACGATTCGTCGTCGGGGTGGGCTAGAACGCACATCGTTTTCAGCGCGTCGGTCACCTTTCTTCCTCACCCCGTCTCGTGTAATGACCTGGCGTCGACATCGTACTTGTTGAGTTTGATTACCCGCGCTTTGCTGCGCACCAAAGCCGGCACTGCTAACCGCGCCTGGGCCTCGCTTTCCGCCTCGATGATGGCCCAGCCACAGTGCACACCAGATTTGCAGCCCCAATCAAAATTGAAGAGATATCCCGAGGCGCGAACCTGGTCTACCAAACTTTGGCAATCTTGAGCTGTGTGCGCTGTTTCGATCAGGTACCTGTCCATGACGGGTTGCTCCTCCTTTTATGAATCGCGATTCATTTTATTACTGGGTCTGCGCAGTTGCCAGCCGTCTAAAATTATTCTCGGCGTTCACCCACCCGATCACTACGAGTGGCTGCGGCAAGATCCGTTTTTGATCCCCTCAGCGGCCTGCCCCTTCCCATGGATTCTTAACCAGGATGACCGCAAGGCACATCAATCTTAGTCGCTCGACCGTGCCTCTGGCTTGGCCGCTTTTCCACCCGGAGGGATCAGAGTGCGAGTGTCGCTCCCGAACTATATGGCGTTGGTACGAGATCCTCAGGGATAAGGGTCACAGCGCCTCTCCCGCGCACTTCCCACCCGTCCTGGGTGCTCACCCATGCGGTCTGTTCGTCGATGCCGATCAGCGCAAACCCGTTAGGTAAAAAGCCGCGCTCGAGCCACCTATGGGGAAACAGGCGGTTGAAATGCGGCGCGCACATGCTGCGGGGGACCAATCCCAGACAATCCAGCAGCGGCGGCAGAGGCGGGTCCCAATCCGCGGGTGCGCCGTCTTCCCACACTCGCCCGATTTCCGCCGCGAGTTCGGCCGTCATGATATGCGACCGCGCGCCCATCAACATCGCGCCGCCGCTCGAGCCAGTGATGAGGGCTCCACGTTGCATCGCACTGCGCAGCGCCTCCAGCACCAGCGTATGGGGCAAAATGCGCATGGCCACATGCGGGTATCCACCGCCGAGATAAATCCAATCCGCCTCGGCGACGAGTTGTGCATGGCGCGCATCGTCTGAGCTCGCGGGGTCCACCATCCGCGGCGTTTCGACGACGGCACCCAGGGCTGATAATTTCTCACGCGCGGTGGCGCACCAATATTCAATGGCACCCTCGCCGTCGTCGGCCGCGCAGGTTGGAAGATAAACCACGCGCCGGGTTCCGCCGCCCAGGTCGGCCAGCAGCCCAGCGTGCAAGTCCTCAAACCCCTCCGCAAATTCCTCGCCGCCGATCAGCGCAAGGCGGGTGGCCACCCTAACTCACCCCTCCGGCAGCCGATGATACCGCCTACCGAATTCGTGCATCAGGCGGCTGACGACGCAGGGCCGACTGTACAATGCGGTCAACCAGCGCTGGATAATCCATCCCCGCCTCCTCCGAGGCGTAATCGAAGCTGGTCTCCAGGGTGATGTCCGGGTTAGGATTGACGTCCAGGACATAGGGCACCCCATTCCGCACCCGCACATCCACTCGCCCATAGTCCTGACAACGCAAGGCGCGGTAAGCCCGCAGCGCCACACTCTGGATGTGAGCCTCCAGAGCCGGATCGACCTCAGCCGGGCAAAGGACATCGATCGCTTCATGGTGGCGCGAGCCGGGGACGAATTTGGCCTCGTAGGTGGCTAAGCGCTCTAGAGGATCAGGGAGCTGGCTGTAGTCGAGCTCGACCAGCGGCAATATGCTGGGGGGGTGCCCGTTGAGGATGCACACGCGGAACTCTCGACCGGTCACAAATTCTTCAACCAGTGCAGGTTCCTGATAGATATCGATCACATGCTTAAGTCGGGAGCGCAACTCCTCCGCAGAGGTCACCACGGCTTGAGGCGTGATGGCCTCGCTGGCGTGCTGCCGCGACGCCTTGACGATGGCGGGGAAGATCGACCAATCCCCCGCATCCTCCTGATCGTAGATGCGGCCCCGCAGCGTGGGGATCTCATAGCCTTTGAGCAGCGCTTTGGTGAGGGCTTTGTCCTGGGCGGTGGCCAGCGTCCAGTAACCGGATCCGGTGTAGCCATAACCCAGCAAGTCTAGGCGCGCAGGGACCAAGGGTTCACTGGTGTGCACGCCCTCTAATTACTCGCACCAGTTAAAGACGAGATATTCCTCAGGGGGAAAGGGAGCCAGCGCCTCGGCCAGTGTCCGCTGCACCTCCACCGGTTCTACCCGATAGCCAGCGGAGTCCAGCGCGGCCCACAGAACCTCTACCGCTTCCTGGGTTTCCCGGACCTCTTCCTCGCTCCAGGATGCTCCGGTATTGAAAAGAAGAACCAGGGAAGCCATGTCTTGGGATGGTGATCGGACGACGCGTCTAGGTGTCGAGGAGATACTTCCCCCTGGCTGCGTAGTTCGCGCACAGGGTCGTCAAATAACTGACCACCGCAACCAGTACGCGCATCTCTTGGTCTTTAGGGACCTGCAATTGAAGCACATCGGCGCGAGAGATGCACTTGGAGACGAGATCTCCGACCACCACCGGCTCCACGCCCACCCAGTGACTCACTTGGGCGACCAAGGCCTGGCGATGCTGGCGCAGGAAGCGACTGGCGGGTCGGTACCCGCTGCGGTGGTTGCGCGGGGCCGCCGGCCAGAACAGCTCCCTGAGGTCGGGATCGATGTAACCGGTGGCTTTGCGCCGATACTTCGTGGGGCGCACCCGAAAGAGTTGAGCGACCGTGGTGGTCAGCTCCTCGACCGGCGCTACGATCTTGGTGGGATCGTTCTTGATCGCGGGCGGCTCGCGGCGGTAGGAGCGCACGGCCCATTCCACATACTCCAGTTTGGTGAGCGCCCCAGGTTTGCTGCGGTATCGGCGGCGCCAATCCTGACGGGGTTTGAGCCACACGGCGAAGGTCTCCGCAAAATCGTCGTCGGGGTGTTTTTGGGCGTAGTGATCTCTGGAGGGGTTCACAAAATCTCGACTCCAGGGATTGGGATGATAACGATCAGCCGGGGGATAGCTGCGTAAAAAGTCCCGCCGGACTTTGAAGACGCGACGAAACTCGGGGGTTCGATACAGTTTATAGGCATAGCCGAAGGCGTGGCCTACCTCGTGGCGCACCAGATGCAGGATGTCCGCCTCCGAATGCCTCCAGCCCCGATACTCCTCGTTGAGCTCTTGGAGGAGGGGGTGGCAGTCGTAGAAGCCCAAGCCGATGTTGGTGGTACGCTCGATCGTCCCGTAACCGTCCGAGAGGTAGAAGAACGGCTCGATCTGGATCCCGGCCCGGCGCATATCCCCGCGGACCCGACGGATGGCCACCTCCAGGAAGGTGCCTTTGATGGGCAGGCCCAGCAGATGGATGGGGGTGGTCAGCAGCTCCAACTTCAAGGTGCTGGGCTCGAAAAGCAG
>JACPWV010000178.1 GCA_016196905.1 Chloroflexota bacterium
CATAGGTCGAGGGAGGCAGTTTTTGCTCAGCACCGTTAGACAGTTTTCGCGGGGAAGCCAGGGACTCACGTTGCCAAATCATGGATGCTTTGCTTATTGAGCGCGCCGAACTGACGGTGATCAGCCGGTCGCCCCAGGAAACGGAAGAGATCGGGGAGGCACTGGGCTCCTGCTTGCGGGGCGATGAGGTGATTAGTCTGGAGGGCGAACTGGGGACGGGCAAGACTACGCTGGTTAAGGGGCTAGCCAGGGGATTGGGCGTCGGTGTGCCCATCGCCAGCCCAACTTTTGTATTGGCCAGCGAGTACGCTGGAACCAGTCTGCGTTTGCAGCATCTCGATCTTTACCGGGTGGAGGACGCTCGCGAGTTCGTGGCCTCGGGGCTGGAGGATGCCCTGTGGGGGGAGGCCATCGTGGCTGTGGAATGGCCGGAGAAGGTGCGCCATCTCCTGCCCGCTGCGCGCCTGTGGATCACCCTGCGTCACTCGGGCGGTGATCAGCGCCGTCTCCACTTCGAAGCCAGCGGCTCCCGCTATGTCGATCTCCTCAGGCGCCTCGGCGATCGGCTCGCTCAGCCCGAACCTGGGCCCGCGCTGGAGGTTCATTAGCCAGTGGGCCCGCTCCTGGCCATCGACACCTCCAGCCGGCAAGCCAGCCTGGCCCTCTTCGAGGGGCCCCGCGGGAGGATCGACCTGATCGGCTGGTGGTCGCTCCAGGCGTCCGCCCTAGGCAGAGAGGTCGCTCCGCGGGTGGTCGACCTTTTGAAAACACACCAACTGCGAGCCGCGGACCTGGCCGCGGTGGCGGTGGCCCTGGGACCCGGCTCCTTCACCGGCCTGCGGGCGGGGATGAGCCTGGCCAAAGGTTTCTCCTTGGCCGGCGGGATCCCGCTCCTGGGCATTCCCACCGCCGATGCGGTGGCGCATATGCAGGAACCCATCGATCTCCCCTTATGGGCGATCCTAGATGCTGGGCGAGGGAGGATCTGCGTATCCGGCTATCGCCACCAGCAGGGCCAGTGGCGACGAGCGAGCGAATATCGCCTCACGACCTGGCCAGCCCTGTGGGGGGAGTTGAGAGGTCCTGCGCTGGTTTGTGGGGAGCTGTCTACCGAGGGTTTCGAGCCTCCGGCGGGAGCTGGGGATGGCTTGACCCTGCGGCCCAGCGGCCCGCGGGCGGCGGCCATCGCTGCCCTGGCCTGGGAGCGCTACACTCGCGGCGAGGTCGATGACCCCATCGCTTTGGAACCCTTTTACCTGCCCACACCCGCAATGGGAGCCTGACCATGGAGTACCGGGGTTTGCTTTATCGGGTTGAGCCGATGCGCACGGTCGATATCGAGGAGGTGATGGCCATCGAGCGGCTTTCCTTTCCCAATCCTTGGCCGGCCAGCGCTTACCGTTACGAGCTGGAGCACAACCCACGCGCCCACTATTACGTGGCCCGGTCGCAGCCCGCACCGCAGTCCAGCCTGGGGTGGGGTGGGAATACCCGAGGGGTGGGAACGGCCAGCCCGCTGGTGGGCTACGGAGGGTTCTGGTATGTGGCGGAGGAGGCGCACATCAGCACCATCGCCGTCCACCCGGAGCACCGCGGCCGAGGCCTAGGAGAGCTGCTGTTGGCGAGCATGATCGAGAAGGCCATCTCCTTGGAGGCGGCCGAGGTGACCTTGGAGGTGCGGGTCTCCAACCAGGTGGCCCAGGAGCTCTATCGCAAATACGCCTTTCACCAAGTGGGGAGGCGCAGAGGGTATTACACCGACAACCACGAAGATGCCCTACTCATGTCCCTCGGCGAGGTCAGGCGAAGTTCCTACCGGCAGCGGTTCGAGGAGCGCTTGGAAAAACTCAGTTACCGCCTGCGGGCTCGCAGCGAAGCGCACCGAGCCAGGTGAGCGCGAATCGACTCGCCCATCGCCGACCGACTCGCCAGGGTCGTTTTTTTGCGCAACTAGCTTAGAACACGATGCGCCAGGCGGCGATGATCAACACCCCCTGCACCAGCATGGTGGTGGCAGCCAAGAGGTAAGCGGCCAGCGGCTCGCGGCGATGCAGCAGGCTGCCCAGCACAGCGTTGATGGCCAGCGTCGCCGCGCCCAGCCCAGGGAGCAGCAGGATCTCCCACTTCGGCCCCAGGCGCACCACCGACCCGCGTGCATCGAAGGCCAGGGGGAGCACCGCGGGGAGGAGGGGATAAATCGCGCTGAGGTAGGCGAAGAGCCCGGCATTGAGTGTGGCGGACACTCCTAATAGCCGCCAGATCAGTCCATCCTTCCACAAAGGCAATTCCCATAAGGGATCCATGAGCACCATAGGGGCAATGGGGCCGGAGGGGCCCAGGTTCTGGCGGGCTACTAGAGCTGCGGTGAAGGCCTGTGGGTTGGCGGGCGAGACGGCGTAAATTCCCTGCGGAGTGAAAAGAAGCAGCTGCTCCCCCAGGGGACGCGTTGCGTAGAAAAAGATCTGGCTGCCCCCCTCCAGGTAGCCTCGGCCCAGCCAGTACCCCAGCCGGGCCAAGCGAGGGGGGTGGAGGGGGTTCATCTCTGGGGTGACCTCGGTGGCCCGCTGGATCTCGCTGGCAGGCAGCCGATGCCAGGCCCCTGCGCAGCGGATAAAGACGTGGTCGCGGTCCATATAGTAAGCCAGGGTGGCGGAGGCATACAGCAAGTAAGCCCCCAAGCCTAAGAGGGGTAGGCTGAGAGCGATGAGCGCCCCTAGGAAGAACGAGATCCACTCGATGGGCAGCGAAAAGAGCGCATAAAACAGGAGACCATCCAGCAGGATCAGGATGGCGATCGCCGCACCAGCTTGGAGAACGGCGCGTCGTCGCGGCGGCTTCCATTCGATCATGCTTCGCCTGGGCTCATGGTTTAGTTAATGCTGTGCGCCAGGGTCGATGGTGCACATTATGGTTTGTCCTACAGATGATGCTTATGGTACAGATTATACTTTATGGTACTTGAGGTGCTCCAACAGATCAACCTACGAGCAGCAAAAAGCCCGCCTAGGGCGGACAAAAAGCCCGCCTGAGGCGGGCCACGTTCGGAGAAGCATTAGAGTTCAAGTCGCGGCCAGGCTCTTGGTTCTCTTCAACTCGGCGGTGGCCCGAGCGTACACCGGGGTAACCCAGTGCAGGTAACTCTTGTTCTTGCCCCGGACGACAACTCCATGATGCTGGCGCGGGTGATCCCTTCCAGGATGTCCTCGGAGATAGGGGAGGTGACCAATTTGCCCTGGCGTACGATAAACAGGTTCTCCGCGCTGCCCTCGGAGACGTGCCCGTCTTGGGTGAGCACAATGGCCTCATCGAAACCGTTGAGAGCAGCCTCGGTCTTGATGAGGGCGGAGTTGACGTAGGAACCGATGATCTTGCCGCGAGCGGGGACGGCAGTGTCGGGGACGCGCCGCCACGAGGAGACGCCAGCGCTCGCCGCTTCCTCATTCTCGATGTAGCGCTGGAAGGGAGTGGCGAAGAGGGCAAAGCTTTCCTCCAGGTTGTGGAGGCGAACACCGATGAGGGGGCTGGACTTGTAAGCTAGGGGTCGAATGTAGGTATCTTCCCGATAGCCCTCCATGCGCAACAGCTCGAGGGTGATGTGCATCAATTCGTCTACACTGTAGGACAGAGCGATCATCATGATCCGACACGAGCGGAGGAGGCGCTCGTAGTGTTCTCTCATCCGCAGCACATAGAGCTCCTCCTCCTCGGCGTTCCAGTAAGCGCGGATCCCGGCGAAGACGCCGGTTCCGTAGTTAAAGGCATGGGTCATGATGCTCACTTTAGCCTGCTCGATGGGCACGAACTTCCCCTCGAAGAAGGCGTACTTGGGCATCTCTCTCCTTCCTAATCCCGACTCCGTCGGGACCGTTGACCTCCTCGTCCCGGAGCCACCTTTGGAGCCCACCCTTATTATAGGGCGCGGGGTGGGGTTGTCAAGATAGGTTCGCTCGATAGGCGACCTCTTCACGAAGCGCCATCGATCTCAGCCTCGCACTGGTTGTCAGCGGAAAGGCGCCCATCGCCATGAGGACAGCTCAGCCGAGGTCGAGTCGCCAGTTGCGGAGCTCCTTCAGGGCGCGATAATCGGTCATGTCTAGATGCAGGGGGGTGATCGAAACATACCCGCGAGCCACAGCCCACACATCGGTCCCCTCCTCGGGGATGCTCTCCGGCCTGGCGCCCCCGATCCAGTAATACTTGCGGCCGCGCGGATCACGCCGCTCAATCAGGCCATCGCGATAGACGCGCTGCCCCAGGCGCGTGATCATCACCCCCGCGATTTGTTGGCGGGGTAGGGCGGGGAAGTTCACGTTGAGCAGGGTGCCCCGGGAGAGGCCGTGGGAGGTTATCTCTCGGGCGAGGTGAATCGCGAAGCGCGCGGCGAACTCGAAGTCGCCCTCCGCGGAGCCGTCCAGGGAGAGCGCGAGAGAGGGGATGCCTGAGATGCATCCCTCCAAGGCCGCAGCCACCGTGCCCGAGTAGGCGATGTCGTGGCCCAGGTTCGCCCCGGAGTTGATGCCGGAGAAGATCAGGTCGGGCGGCCGAGGCAGGATGCCCAGGAGGGCCAGGGCCACGCAATCCGAAGGAGCCCCGTTGGAGGTGCGGGCTGGGGTGCCGTCGGGCAAACGAACCTCGTTCACCCGCAAGGGTTTGTGCATGGTCTTGGTCAGGCCGGCCGCCGACCAGTTGTGGTCGGGGGCCAGGACCTGGATCTCGCCGGCCTCCCGCAGGGCCGACGCCAAGACGTGAAGGCCCGGCGCGTCGATGCCATCATCGTTGGTGACCAGGATCAGGGGCATGCAGGTGGGGGGAACTAGCCTCCGCCCGAGGGTGTGGGGGTGGGCTTGGTCAGCATGAAGGTGACCTCGCCGCTCTGGGTCTCGTTGCCCGCCGCATCGAAGGCCTTGACGTAGATCCGGTGCTGTCCAGGGCCGATGTTGCGCGGGATGATCCATTTCTGGTTGTAGGGGCTCACGGTGTCTGTGGCGATCAACTGATCGTCCACGTAAAACTCGACGCGATCCATGGAGAGGCTGTCCGTGGCGGCGGCCTCCAGGATCACCCACTCGTAGTCTTCCACCACGAACTCGGATCCCTCCGGCGGGTAGACGATCTCTACCTCGGGGGGCGTGTTGTCCACGGTGATCTGGAGGGTGGCCGTACGCAGCGAGCCGTTGTGATCGATCACCTCCAGTTGCAGCGTGTACAGCCCGTTGAGGGCACTGGCATCCCAGCTCTCCAACCAGCCTTGGGAGACCTGGTTGGAGTGATCCCCGCCGATCTGGGTCCAGGCCGAGGGGTTCAACCCCTCACCGAAAAGAACTCGGTACCGCTGGAAGTCACCGCCGCGGGCATTGCCCTCGATGTTGAAGATGCCGCGCACGTAGCTGTAGGGGCGCGGGCTGATGATGGCCACATCGCTGTGGATGGGGCTGGGCCCACAGGGCTCGTATTCAGTGGGAGGCTGGAGGATGTTGTTCTCGCGCACCCAGTCGTCCGCCTCAGGCGGGTAGATCTCGAAGACGCGCTCCTCCACCAGCTCCAGCGGGCAGCTCGCCGTGGCCAGTAGGCCAGTAGGCCTGAAGATGTAGAAGGCCTTATGGACATCATCGGGGGTGGTCGGGGCGGTGCCGGGTAGGAACAGCTCGGTGATGACAGAGGGGGGAGAGTACTGGGTGGGCAGCAGCCCCGAGGTGGCATCCACCACCAAGCGCTCCAGGCCGGGTGGCTCAATGAAAACCTCGACGGGCATGTCCTTCAAGGCTGCCTCCATGAAATCGTGCCAGATGAAGGCGGCCCCCAGCGAGCCGGGCACCCGATCGGTGGGGGTGTTATCGGCGTTGCCCACCCACACCGCAGTGGACAGTTGAGGCACGTAGCCGATGGTCCACGAATCGCGCCAGTCATCGGAGGTGCCGGTCTTGGCCGCGGCCGGTCGGGAGAGGCGGAGCGGGCTATTCAGCCCGAAGGCGGGGGCCCGTGCGTCATTGTCGGATAGGATGTGGGTGATCAAGTAGGCCACCTTCGGGTCCAGCACCTGGCGCGCCTCGGGTACCCGATACTCCTCCAAGACATTGCCCTGAGCATCCTCCACCCGCAGGATGGACACCGGGTCCAGCTCCCGGTAGCCGGGGCGCAGGTTCTGCGGATCCACCGGCCGCCCCACCATGACTCCGTTGTTAACGAAAACGCTGTAAGCATAAGCCATATCCAGGGGGGTGACCTCGCCGCCGCCCAGGGTCAAGCTCAGTCCATAGCGGTCGTCGTTGAGGGTGTTGATCCCCAGGCGATGGGCCAAGGCGAGCACATCCTGTAGCCCGATCAGGTCGAGGAGTTTCACGGCTGGCAGGTTCACCGAACGGGCCAGGGCCTGGCGCAAAAGCAGAGGCCCGTGGAAGACGCGATCGTAGTTCTCCGGGCTGTAGGGAGGGTTGGGATAGTCGTTGAAGGAGGTGCGCACATCCATGATCAGGGTTGCCGGCGTATAGCCCTCCAAGAAAGCCTGACTGTAGG
>JACPWV010000001.1 GCA_016196905.1 Chloroflexota bacterium
ATGAGCCTGGGCGTGGCCGAGGGAGCCTACGAAGCCGCCCTGCGTTTCGCCACTACCCGCGAGCAGTTCGGCCAAGCCATCGCTCATAAGCAAGCTATTCAGTTCTATCTGGCCGACATGGCCACCGAGATCGAGGCCCTGCGCTCGCTGGTCTACCGCGCCGCCTGGGCCGCCGATTCCGGACAGCCCTTGGTGCGCTTGGCGGCCATGGCCAAGCTGTACGGGTCAGAGGTGGCCTACCGCGTCAGCAACAAGGCGGTGCAGATCCACGGCGGTTCCGGCTATGTGCGCGATTTCCCCATGGAGCGCATCTATCGCGATGCGCGGGCGGCGCGCATCCTGGAGGGCACCAGCGAGATCCAGCGCTACGTGATCGCGGCGGATATCCTCAGAGAGCGCCAGATTGAGATCGAGCCGTGAAGCAGCGAGAACCATAATATTCAGGTGGTCACCTAAATATTATGGTGGGTCCTAGTAGTACACGGCCCGAGGCAAGCATGGATACCATCGGGTTCCCTCTGAGAAATCTCGACGCGATGCTCTGCGGATCAAATTCATCTCGACATCGAGAGGCGAGGTGATGGATGGAACTGAAGGTGGTCAAGATCGAGAAGCCGGCTGAGATCAATTTCATCTTGGGCCAGTCTCACTTCATTAAGACCGTCGAGGATGTGCACGAGGCCTTGATCGCCGCGGTGCCCGGCCTGAAATTTGGGCTGGCCTTCTGCGAATCCTCCGGCCCCGCCCTGGTGCGCTGGAGCGGCACCGACTCGGAGATGATCGGGCTGGCCCAAAAGAACGCCCTGAGCCTCTCTGCGGGGCACAGTTTCATCCTCTTTCTCAAAGATGCTTACCCCATCAACGTGTTGAACTCCATCAAGAACCTCTCCGAGGTCTGCACCATCTACTGCGCCACCGCCAATTCCGTGGAGGTCATCCTGGCTGAGACCGAGCAGGGCCGCGGGATTTTGGGTGTGGTGGACGGCCTCAAAACCAAAGGCATCGAGGGCGAGACGGAGATCGCCCAGCGCAAAGAGTTCCTGCGCAAGATCGGCTATAAGTTATAGCAGCCTAATGCCGTTTTCGAACACAGCCTCCTCAAGTTTCCGAGCGAGGTTTTCCCAGTCGCGGGGCTGGATCGAGACTCGGCGATTCTCCATGATCCACGGCTGACGATTCGTTGCCAGCGATAACTCCCATGAGCCGCGACCCCTCCTGCCTTTTCTGCCGAATCGTGCACAAAGAACACCCTGCGCAGATCCTCCACCAGGACGATCAGGTCACCGCCTTCCGCGATAGCAATCCCCAGGCCCCCACCCACCTCCTGGTGGTTCCCAATCAGCACATCCGGGGTGTGGCCGAGCTTGGAGAGGAGCAAGGGCCGTTGCTGGGCCGAATGATCCAGGTGGCCAACGAACTGGCTCGTCGGGAGGGGATCACGACCCATGGGTATCGCCTTGTCTTTAATGTCGGCCGCGAGGCCGGCCAGTCCATCTACCACCTTCACCTCCACCTCCTGGGTGGGCGGCCCATGCGCTGGCCGCCGGGATAACCTGGGCTCGTCCGCTTAGGGCCGCCCAGCCCAACTCCGCCAGGCGAATCGGCGCGATCTCTGGCCCCTACGTGATCGCGAGCCCATCCATCCACGCGTCTATTATCGACATAATTAGATAAACATAAGTAATTACTTGACCCGTATGTCATGGGGACGTATAATCGGTATAGCCCAGCCCACAAACGTAATAAATATTACCATGAGTATCAAAGATCGGCTTATGGGGGACCTGAAGGTGGCTTTGCGCTCCGGCGACGAGACGCGCAAGTCGACCATTCGCTTGGCCTTGGATTCCCTGCACAAGGCGGAGATCCCGGCCGAGGGCGAGACCATCGCCTCCAAAGGGGCCTTGGACGAGGCGGCGGTGCTCAAGGTCCTGGTGGACGAGGCCAAGAAACGGCGCGATTCCATTGCTGAGTTCGAGAGGGGAGGGCGGCCCGACTTGGCGGCGCGAGAGAGAGCCGAACTGGAGGTTCTCTTGGAGTACCTGCCACCCCAGCTCTCCCAGGAGGAGATCGCCAGACTGGCCCGCGAGACGATCCGCCAGGTGGGCGCCAGCGGCCCGGCCCATATGGGGCAGGTGATGAAAGCGCTCATGCCCCAGATTCAGGGTCGCGCCGACGGCAAGGTGGTCAGCCAGGTGGTTCGCCAGCTTCTGGAAAGCGGGGCCTAGTGCAGCAGCTTAACGTCGGGAGGCGGCCCGCTTCACGCCACAACTCAGAGCGCCGGGAGGCGCTCTCTTTTTAGGGGTTCGTTCATGGAGACGCGTACAGCCAGTATGCGATCGTGGCCTATCGGCGGCGGAATATTGGCCCGCAGCCTATTCTGGGGACTGCTGTGGAGCAGCCTGCTCGGCCTGATCCTCGTTCTCGATCTCCTACCCAGTCGGGTCGAGCTGAGCGTGGGGGATGTCAGCCACATGGACTTCCGCGCTCCACGCCGGATCACCTTCATCAGCCAGGTTCTCACCGAAGAAGAGCGCCAGCGGGCGGAGGCCTCCATCCCCGCAGTGTACGACCCAGCCGACCCGCGTGTCCTGCGCGAGCAGATGCAGCGGGCCCAGCAGCTCTTCGCCTTCATCGATTCCGTCCGCCAGGACGAGGAGGCCACCCTGGAGGCCAAGGTTCAGCGGGTGAGCCGCCTCCAAGGCAGCATCATCCCGGAGCCGATGATCGCCCAGGCCCTGCGCCTCGAGGAGGACGCCTGGAGGGAGGTGGTCACCGAGACTCTCCTGGTCCTCGATCGGTTGATGCGCACCGACATCCGACCGGAGCAAGTGGAGGAGGCGCGGGGGCAGATCCCCAGCCAGATCAGCCTCTCCTTGACCCCCTTCCAAGCCCAGTTGGTGGAGGCTTTCGCTGCCCCCCTCGTGGCCCCCAACAGCTTCCACAACGTAGAACTGACCGAGGCCGCCCGCGCCGAGGCTCGCGCTAGTGTCCAATCGGTGCGGCGGACCATTGAACGGGGGGAGATCATCGTGCGCGAGGGCGATCGCATCACCCCCTTGGCCTGGGAGGCGCTGGGGGAGCTGGGTCTGCGTCAGGTCTCCATCGCGTGGCCCCAGGTCGTAGCCAACCTGCTCTTCGTCTTGATGCTGGTCAGCGTTCTGCTGTTTTACCTTTATCGACGCCGACCCGCCATCCTGAACGATCGACGCCACCTGCTGATCCTCACTCTGCTCCTGAGCCTTTCCTTCCTGGGGGCCAAGTTGATGGTGCCGGGGCAGGCGCTTCTGGGCCACCTCTTCCCGCTGGCCGCCAGCTCCATGCTCTTGGCCAGCCTGATCGATGTGGAACTGGCTTTGCTGGTCAGCGCGCTCCTCAGCCTGAGCGTCGGCCTGATGGCGGGTGGCTCCTTGGAGTTGGCCGTTTACGGCTTCCTGGGCGGGGCCCTCTCCGCCCTGCGCCTGCAAAGGCTCGATCGGCTCAACGCCTTCTTATGGGCGGGGCTCCTGGTGAGTTTGAGCAACCTGGCGGTAGCCCTGATCTTCAGCCTGTTGGAGCGTGCCGGCGATTTGACGAGTACGCTTCAGCTGCTGGCGGTCGCGGTTGCCAATGGAGGGCTATCGGCTAGCCTGACCCTGGGCGGCTTCTTCGTCCTGACCAACTTCTTCAACATCATCACCCCCCTGCAACTTTTGGAACTGGCCCGGCCCTCCCATCCTTTGCTGCGCGAGCTGCTGTTGAAGGCTCCGGGCACCTACCATCACAGCCTGATGGTGGGCAATCTCGCCGAGCAGGCGGCGCAGGCCATCGGGGCGGATCCCCTGCTGGTGCGGGTGGGCGCCTACTACCACGACGTGGGTAAGATACTGCGTCCCTACTTGTTCGTGGAGAACCAGCACGATGGGGTCAATATCCACGACAACCTGGACCCCAAGACCAGTGCCCAAATGGTCGTCGCCCACGTCGAGGATGGGCTGGATCTGGCCAAGCGCTATAGCCTCCCGCGGGTCATCTGCGATTTCATCCCCCAGCACCACGGCACGCTCACCGCCAGCTACTTCTACCGTCAGGCCCAGGAGCGAGCCAACGACGAGGTGGTGATTGGGGATTTCGTCTACGCGGGCCCCCGACCCCAGAGCCGGGAGGCGGGCATCCTCATGCTGGCCGATGGGGTGGAGGCCACTGTGCGTGCCGAACACCCCACCGATCGGGAGGAGATCGAACG
>JACPWV010000137.1 GCA_016196905.1 Chloroflexota bacterium
CCGGAGGACCTTACTTGTCCGCCTCAGGCGGACTTTCAGGCCTCGACTCCCGAGCCCATTCGATCCCGCGCCCTTATCGAGTCGCACCCGCCCTCGACTCTCTGGAAAGGGTCGATAGGGATCTACTCTTCCCGTTCGCCGTCTTTAGAAATCGATGCGATTCGCACGGTAAAGCCTAATCGAGAAGCGGCCCGCTGTCAAGCATTAGGCGGGCCGCTTTGCGGGTTGAGTCGCCGGCGTGGGCTCCTCGGCAGGGGTGGTGGCTCGAACGAAACCGGCGAACATCAAGATGGCACCGAGCAGCTCACTACCGTACAGGTAGGCCGGCTGGCCCAGGCGGGCCAGGGTGCCGCCCCAGGCCGGGGAGAGCGCTCCCACGGCAATGAGGATGTTGCCGATCACTCGGTTGGGCAGGACTCGCTTGCGCCAGAAGATCCAGGCCGAATAGATGGCCCCGCCCACCAGGGCCACCGTTCCGTAAATGTTGGTGATGGGAGTGATCAGACGCGGCAGCGGCGTTTTCATCCCGCCCAAGATCGGAGCGACGATGGCCTGGCCGCTCAGTTGCTCGCCCTCCAGCCGCGCCGGGTCAAGATCGGCATTGAGGATAAGAAGCGCAGCCGCGAGAGAGACCAACACTAGAAAGGCCATTAGAACATGAGCGACCGTGCGGCGAGCCAGCAGGTACACGGTGCCCTGCCCCAGCCACGCGGCGGTCATCATCGCCCCCGAGAAGTACCATAGACGGAAGATGCCATCGTTCCAACCCAGGAGTCCGTTCAGGGCCTCCATGCTGGTCCCCAGGGCGTAGAAGATCAGCCCGATTCCCCACACCAGGCTATAAGGCCGGTAACCGTAGAAAAAGCGGCGTAAGACCGCCGCAGCAAAGATATAGCTCACTGCAGCAGAAAGAAAAGGCAGATAGGTGTTAATCGCCTGCATCGAATAGCCCTCCTTAGGATTTTATCCAAGAGAAAGGACGCCGGTGAGCGCCCCCAAGACGACCAACAACACCGAAAGCAAGATCGCCAGCAACCCCACCAGCAGGATGGGGATCAAGTAATCCTCGAAAAGAGAGCCCGAACGCTGAGGGACGATGCGCCGCTTGGGACGCTTCATAAACATCCATCTCGGTGGTCGATTCAAGACCGCGACTTGTTGATTTTCCTGCCGAATAGGCGATTCCCTAACTCCCGTAGGGTATCCCAACGCCGCAACACGAAACCGGGCAGCACCCCGGAGAGGTGCGCCGCCAAGAAGGGAGTTACGGTCACCTCCTCCCCAATGAACTTGAGATAGAAATAGGGAGCCCAGGCCAAGACGCCCAGGAAGATCAGGAGAGCGCCGATCCGTTTACGAGTAATGCCTTGACACATCGATCGCACCCCGTCGCCTCAAGAACTCGTCGGCCTGGCCTGGCGCGAGGCCTCCTCGTACGCACTCATCGCTGCCAGGAAAACCTCGTTGGTGAAGCGATTCACCTCCCGATAGGTCCGTAAGCTCTGCTCGGAGCGGCCGCGACCTCTTTCGGACGGCTGTAGGGCAGCCTCCAAAAGGAAATCGCGAAAGAACAGGAAGGCGCGCGTGGTCTCGGCCAGGGATAGGCCGCGCCCCGCGGCGTCGCGGCCGTACTCCCCGCCCAGCAGGCGCGCCTCCTCCAGCGCTGGGGAGGCTTGGCGACCTCCCTCAGAGAGATGCGCCATCAAAAGGCCCAAGAGCCTGCGGCCGGCCTCGCGTTTGCGTTCCCTTTCCTTTTCATTAAAAGTGAGATACCACGCTTCGCCGGAAAGACGACTGCTGCCGATGATCTGACGCGTCCTGCTCAAAGCCGCCTGCACCAGCTGGCGAGAACTCTCTCCTTCCACGGCCGTCCCGCCCGTTAGAAGTGCCCGCAAATCCTCCAGCGCGAAGCGCCGGTGTCCCCCCGGAGTTACGAAGGTGCGGATGGCCCCCCGATTGGCCCAATGCCGCAAGGTGGCGGGATGCACCCCCAGCAATCGACTCGCCTGGCTCAAGGTCAGCCACTCGGTGTCTTTCCCCGATGGTCGGGACTCGGAAGGACCTTGTATGACCATTGTTAATATTTTAACATGTTCACTTAACTTTGTCGAATTTCACACATATTGCTATTTTCTAAGCTCTCGGTGGACGATCAAATGTCACGTCCTCTCCGCTAAGGGCAGGGGACATAGAAACTGTTGGGTTCAGAAGAGGGATCGACAAACGAGCGAGGGGGTGGATACGCGAGTGTGTGCCTCATCCCCCATCAGGAGTTAGTGGACCAGACTTTGAAGCACGACCACAGCTTTCTCTTCGGCCGCGTGAATCACCAAGACGCGAGCGCGCAGATCTGCCAGCAAGTCGCGAACCTCATCCTCCTTCAAGGGAAACGCTTTTTCCACCTGTGACTTGATCTCGGCCAGACGCCTGTTAATGGCTGGCATCTCAGCTTGCGCCGCCGCGCCATTCCCTTCAAAGAGCGTTCGCTTCCGGGTGGCCAGTTGGCGCGTCTCCTTGAAAAGCGGGACCGAATCCGGCAGAAGCGCCTTCCCCAGGTCGCTCCACAGTCGAGCCGACTCGCGGAACTGCTCCGCCACCTCGTTCAACTCCCTTTTGCCCAGGATGTGGTTCGCCTCCACGAGAAAGTCGGCGTACATGGGGCGGAAGGCGCTCCCGCCGCTTCCGCGGTTTTCGATCTGGTCGTACGCTGAAAGCAACGCCTCAAATAACCGCGGCCCGGACGGGAAAAATTTGGGCCATCCCCGTTTATCTTTGGGGTGGGTGAGCAAGTCCGCCCATTTCTCCAGCGCCTTCAATCCAAAATTCGACCGGAAATTCGCAGAGCTGAAGCCTTCCTGCATCTGCCCACAGAAATCGCGCAGGCCCTCTTTCACCGCTTTTCGGAGATCCAGCGCTTTCGCCGGGGGCGGAGCATCCACCATAAGGGCCCGCAACTTGGGCACGCCTCCGCTCTGTCGAGCCGCCGCCAGTTCCGATCGGGTCAGGACCAAAGCTTGGTCGCATCGATCCGCGACGTAGAACTTGCTCTCCTCGTCATCGTACCCATACACCACCAGCGTGTGATAAGCCTGTGGCGTCCCATAGTAGGGCAGGGCCATGGGGTTCACCCACACAATCGGCGGACCGCCCTGGGCTAGCGCTTGCTTTAGATTCTTTTCCGCAGCCTGTGCGCTGGAGGAATGTTGAACCGTAGCGCTGACCCCGATCCGCCCGCAAATCGTTTGCAGAAAGCCTGGTCGAGCGGACTCCTCAGTCGTGATTCGTGTTGCTATGAACAGCGAGGTGAAGTCGCTCGACGCATAAACGAAGTAGCCCAGGCCGATCCCACCGCCGATGCCAAACAGCATCTCCTCGCTAAAAGGCTCACCCGTCTGGGGCGCCACCACTCCTAGATGCGCCAGCACATTTCTCAGCGCCCCCGCTTCCGACTGCTTCCCGCCGAACTGCTTGTAGCCCGGAATAATAAACGCCCCGCCGGTGGGGCTGGGCCTGTCTCTATCAACTGATTTAGTTTTCTTTTTCATCGCCGCCTCCCCGCCTTTGGTAATGCGTATTTAGCCCACTGCTGGCGCTCGTCTTATCGCAACTACTGACCGAGAACACTTTCGCCTTTGAAATGAATAATGGCAAGCGAGGCGATGGCACATAGTTCGACCAGGCGGACGACCGATCGCCGTCGATGCTCAGGTGGAGGGGCTGGCGGGGTGGATGAGCTGGGCCACCCGCTCCATCCACTCCTCCAAAATCCCCTCCAACTCGCGCTTGGGCTCGCGTTGGAAGAACTCGCTCACCGCTTGGCGAGGGTCCTTCCCCTCGAAGAGCACGGCGTAGATCTGCTCGGTGATGGGCATCTCCACATCGTAGCGACGGGCCATGCTTCGCGCGGCCTGGGTGGTGTAGATGCCCTCGGCCACCATCCTCATGGAAGCCAGCACGTCCTCGAGTTTGCGGCCCTTGGCCAGCTCCTCCCCCACGTAATGATTGCGGCTCAGCCGGCTGGAGCAGGTGCATACCAGATCCCCCAGGCCGGCCAGCCCGGCGAAGGTGAGGGGATTTGCGCCCGCCGCCACCCCCAGTCGGGCGATCTCGGCCAGCCCGCGGGTCATGAAGGCCGCCTTGGCGTTATCCCCATAGCCGAACTCGTCCGCCGCCCCCGCGCCCAGGGCGATGATGTTCTTCAACGCCCCGGCCAGCTCCACCCCCACCAGATCTTGATGAGTGTAGACTCGAAAGCGCGAGGTCATGAAGACGCGCTGGGCGATCTGGGCGATCTCCAAGTCTTCGGAGGCCACGACGGTGCTGGCCGGCAGCCCCGCCGCGATCTCGCGGGCCAGGTTGGGGCCAGAGAGGGCACACAGGTGGGCACTCAGCTCCTCTCCCAACTCCTCGCGGATCACCTGCGACATGCGCAGGCAGGTCTCGATCTCCAAGCCTTTGGTAGCGCTGAC
>JACPWV010000138.1 GCA_016196905.1 Chloroflexota bacterium
CCGGCCGGCCGGCGCCTGCTGTGGGGGGCAGCCTATCCCTTGGGGGAGCCGGCCACGGAATCTCGCCTGGGGTTGAACACGGCCTTCCGTGCCGCCAGCGTGGTTCTGCTGGTGGTGGTCGCCTTCGGGCTGCTCTATCGCTTTCCCCTAGGCAACCTGGATCCGGCGATCCTTTTCTCATCCTATTGGCTGCTATGCGCGGGGCTGGTTGTCATCTTCCTAGCACGCGATCCTTGGATGACCGGGGTGGGTCTATTGATTTATCAAACGGGTTTTGAGCTGCTGTTCACCCCCGTGGAGCAGGATCTCACCGTGGCCGGGGCGCTGGCCGCGCTGCACATCTTAGTCGCCCTGGCCTTGGCTTACCTGATCACCTCCAAGGTGGCCGGGGCTCGGATGGGGGAGGAGGGGTGAGCCCGCTTTGGGTCTTGGCAGTCCCCTTCGTCACCGCCCCGCTCGTCTACCTGGCCCGGCGAGCATCCCGCTTGGCCGGGCCCATCTCAGCGGCCATCAGCTTGGGGTTAGCCCTGAGCGCGTTGATCCTGCCCTGGGCAACGCGAGCGGAGCTGATGGGCTGGACGTTCGTTTTCGATACGCCGCGCCAAGCCGTCTACATTGTGCTCCAGCTAGGGATGGCTGGCCTCTTTCTCTACGGCTGGCGCATCTCCCAGGGATGGTCCTTCTTCCCCTTCGCGCTGATGGCTTCCGCCCTGTTGGGAATTGCCCTCACCAGCCAGCGGCTTCTGCTCTCTATATTGGCGCTGGAGTTGGCGGGGCTTTTGCTCGTCTTTCTAATCCAGAGCGGTGCCCGTGAGCGGACGCGCGGCGCGCTGAGCTTTCTGGTGCCCTGGTTCCTGGCCGGCCCACCTTTGGTCTACATCGCCCGTACCCTGGATCAAGCTGCGCTTCCCCCGGAGACGGCGCCGGCTCGCTTCATCGCCGCTGGCCTGGCGGTGGGCTTCGGCCTCTGGCTAGGAACGGTTCCCTTTCAAGGGTTTCCCCTGAGCGCCTTGGAGGATTCCCCACCCATGGTCAGTGCCCTTCTCTTAGGCCCCTACCGGATCATCATCGCCGCCCTCTTGGTTTTAGCTTTGGCTCAGCATCCCTGGCTGGCAGCTGATCCTCGCATCGCTTTCTTGCTGCAGGGGGCCGGTGGGCTCTCCATCCTGGTGGGCGGGGTGCTGGCCCTCCTGCAAAGTTCCCCCGCTGTCCTCCTGGCCTACGCAGCCTTGGCCGATCTGGGCGTGGTGCTGCTGGCGGTCGGCACAGGTCGGGTCGATATCGCCCTCTACCAGTTGGCCCTTCACCTCGGAGCGGTCGTCCTGCTGACCATGAGCTGGGGCGCGCTGCGCTATTACGGAGCCCTGAACGGGCACCATGGGGTGGCCGCTGTGGCCAACCGGACCCCCTGGGCCAAGTGGGGATATCTATTGGGTGGTCTGGCCCTGGCTGGAGTTCCGCTCAGCGGTGGCTTTATCTCTCGTTGGGCCCTGGCCCGATCGCTGGCGGGGACCAGCCCGTTGTGGGGTGCCCTGTTGGTTGGGGCCGCAGCTGCGGTGGGCCTCAGCTACCTCCGACAACTGAACGGGGGGGGTGAGGCGGTTGTCGATCCGCCCGCTGAACGTTGGGTGCCCGGATTGGTTTTGGCGCTCATGGTGTTGAATGTGGGCTTGGGTTTGGTTCCGGTGCCGCTCCTGGACCTGGCGCGAACCTGGGCCCAGGGGCTGGGGTTTTCGGGATGATTTTCTTGACAACCCACCACGGCTCAACTATAATAGGCGCGGTCTTTTCCCGTGGCGCTGTTCGAAGGCCTGCTTCGTCGGATGGGGCGTCCAGGCACGGAGAGGCTATTAAAGTGGGTTGATGATCCGATAGGCATTCCACCTGCGGGGGAGGCCTGACGATCTCGGCGCACCCTAGGTCTTCGGATCCAGGGGGAAGTGACCGAGATTTTTAATTCTTAGAGGGGGGCGATGGAAGAGCGTTTGGACGAAGGCTACTGGCAGGCGCTTTTAGAGGAGGTGGAATCTGGCACAGGCGAGCCAGCCTTAGCGCGAGAGAGGCCGCGGCGCAGCGAAGCGGTGCGCGCTCGAGGAGAGACTCAAGCCTGGCAAGATGCGGAGGAGTACCGACGCGAAGGGAAGATCGTGGAGGTCACGGTGGAAGGGTATACTCGCGGGGGGGCTGCTGGTCAGGCTCTGGGGGTTGGACGGGTTCGTCCCCGCCTCTCATCTACCCGATCTTCCTCTAGGGTTGCGCAACGAAAATCGTTTGGAGGCCCTCTCCCGCTGGAGGGGGCGCAGCCTGCGCCTTCAGGTCATCGAGGTCGATCCTCAGGAGAGGCGCCTGGTGCTCTCGCCCCAGCTAGGTGAGCAGGTGCGTCTAGCCTCTCGCCTCTGGCAGGAGCTCGCCCCCGGCGATCGGCGCCGCGGGGCCGTCACCCGCCTGAGCGATTTCGGTGCCTTTGTGGAGGTGGGCGGGATCGAGGGATTGATCCACATCTCAGAACTCTCCTGGGGCCGGGTGACCCATCCCGCCCAGGTGCTCTCTCCCAGCCAGGAGGTGGAGGTGTACGTGTTGCAGGTGGATGCGCGGCGGCGCCGCTTGGCCCTCAGCCTGAAGCGGCTCAGCCCGGACCCCTGGTCGGCGGTGGAGGAGCGATATCGGGTAGGGCAGCTGGTGGAGGGAACCATCACCCATGTGGTCGATTTCGGGGCCTTCGCGCGCCTGGAGGAAGGGGTCGAGGGATTGGTCCATGCTTCGGAGCTGGCCGAGGGAAGCTTTCTCCATCCCCACAGTGTGGTGCGCGAAGGGGAGGTACTATGGATGCGCATCCTGAGTATCGATGTGCCCCGCCGGCGCATTGCCCTCAGCCTCAAGCAGGCCGCCTTTTGATGGAAGGGGGGTGAAACCGAGTTATGGCTTCGGTGACCTTGCGGCCCGGCGAATCACAAGAGGAGCTGCTCAAGCGCTTCCGCAAGCAAGTGGCCGAGGAACGCATTCTCAGCACCTGCCGGGAGAAGCGCTGGTTCGTCTCCAAGAGTGAGCTGCGCCGCAAACAGCGCAAACGCGCCCTGCGCAGGATGCGCAAGCGTCAGGAGCAGAAGGAGGCTCGTTAAGGGCCCTCCCGCTGGGCCAGAGGCGCATATGACGAAAGGACGATCCTCCGCCAAGGCGAAGCGCAAGGAGCAGGCGCCCCCGCTGCCTGGAGCCTGGCCGCGCGAGGCCATCGGTGTGGGCCTCCTAGCCTTGGGGCTCCTCACCCTGCTGAGTCTGCTACGCCTCACGCCTGGCTTGCTGACCGACGTATGGGCTGATCTTCTCGCCCAGGCCCTGGGAGCGGCCGCCTGGCTGGTGGCTTCGATGTGGGTCATCGCCGGGCCCCTGCTGATCTGGCGTGGGCAGAAAATCGAGGAGAGTTCATACCCTTTGGGTCTGGGAGCTCTCCTCACTTTGCTCTCCACCGCCGGCCTCCTCCATCTTCCGGTCCCCCAGTTCGAGGCCCTCAGCGCGGCCGAGGCCGGGAGCGGAGGCGGGTTTCTGGGCTGGGCCCTCAGCTATCTATTACGAACGACCCTCAGCGATCTGGGGGCCACTCTGGTTTTCGCTTTCGCCCTGCTGGGAGGTGGGTTCCTCTTGGTTCAACCTTTCAGGGACGATTGGCCTCGGCTGGCCCAGGCATGGGAGTGGGCTCGTCAGCGATGGGCGCGCGCAGCGCGGGAGCAGCCCAGAATTGTTTCTACATCGCCCGCACCTTCGACGGAAGAGTGGGTCGATCTCGAGGAGTTGGAGGCGGTAGCGGAGCCTGTCGATCGGAGGCCGCATCGATCTGCGCCCACCACCTCCCCCGAGCCAGAAGAAGCCGAATGGGTCGAGGAGGCGCACGCGGTCGAGGAGGAGGGCGTCCATCCGGCCCTGGACCTGTTATTGGAGGAGGTGTCTACCTCCTCGGAGGAGGCCGACGTTCAGCTCAAAGCCCGCATCATCGAGGAGACCCTGAGCAGCTTCGGCGTGCCGGCCAAGGTGGTCACCATCAAGCCGGGTCCCGCCGTCACCCAGTACGGCGTGGAGCCCGGCTATCTGCCAGCCACCGGTCGCGCGGGCGAGCAGCGGCGGGTGCGGGTGAGCCAGATCACCTCCCTGGCCAAGGACCTGGAACTCGCCTTGGCCAGCTCCCCGGTTCGCATCGAGGCCCCGGTGCCTGGCCGCCCGGTGGTGGGGATCGAGGTGCCCAACACCAAGGTGGCCCTGGTTTCACTGCGCGGGGTGATGGACTCGGAAGCCTTTGAACGCCTGAATTCGCCGCTGAAAATAGCCCTGGGGCGGGACGTGTCGGGCCAGCCGGTGGTGGCCGATTTGACCAAGATGCCCCACCTGCTCACCGCGGGGGCCACCGGTTCGGGCAAGAGCGTTTGTCTCAGCTCGATGATCACTGGTCTGCTCATCCAAAACTCGCCCGCCCGCCTGCGTCTGCTGATGATCGATCCCAAATTGGTGGAGCTGACCCACTTCAACGGGCTGCCCCATCTCCTGGCTCCGGTCATCCGCGAGGTGGAGGAGGTCATCGACCGGTTGCGCTGGGTGATGCGCGAGATGGAGCGCCGCTACCAGCGCTTCGCCCAGGTCGGCGCGCGCAACATCGCCCGCTACAACGCCAAGGCTGGCGAGCGGGGTGATGCGGCCTTGCCTTATATCATGATCGTCATTGATGAGTTGGCCGATCTGATGCTGGCCGCCCCGGATGAGATCGAGCGGCTGATCTGCCGTTTGGCCCAGATGTCGCGGGCCACTGGCATTCACCTAGTCATCGCCACCCAGCGGCCCTCGGTGGATGTGGTGACCGGCCTGATCAAGGCCAACTTCCCCGCGCGCATCTCCTTCGCCGTGCCCTCCCAGATCGATTCGCGGGTGATCCTGGACAGTCCCGGCGCGGAGACCCTGCTGGGTCGGGGGGATATGCTGTTCATGGCTCCCGATTCCAGTTTCCTCCTGCGCCTGCAAGGATGTTACGTCTCGGAGCGCGAGATCGCTCGAGTGGTCGCCTTCTGGCAACGACGGGTGGGCCCCCGGGCACCGGTGGCGCCCGAGATGGAAGCCCTGTGGCGCGGGCTGGAGGAACGCGAGGAGGAGGAAGATGACTTGTTGGAGCAGGCGCTGGGCCTGCTGCGCCAACACAACTATGCCTCCACCTCCTTTCTGCAACGGCGGCTGCGCATCGGTTACCCGCGTGCGGCACGGCTGATGGACCAACTGGAAGCGCAGGGCTACGTGGGGCCCACCGAGGGCTCCGGCAAGACGCGCAAGGTGCTCTTGAAAGATCGCCCGCTGAGCCCCGAGCCCCCTGCGCTGCCCTAAGCTGGAAAGGTGGAGGGATGCCCAGGAAGGCCAGGTATAGAGAACGGGAGAAGGAAGGGGAGGGCAAGAAGAAGGAGACCATCGAGGCCGATGGCACCATCATCAAGGCCCTGCCCAACGCCATGTTTCGCGTCCGCTTGGACACCGGCCACGAGGTCCTGGCGCACATCTCGGGCAAGATGCGCGTGTACTATATCCGCATCCTCTTGGGCGATCGGGTGCGGGTGGAGCTGTCCCCCTACGACCTGACCCGCGGGCGGATCACCTATCGCTATAAATAGGAGTTAGGCCGCACTCCGAAAGGAGAGAACATCCGTGGCAGTCAAACCGATTCCTGACGGTTACCGCATCGTCACGCCGTATCTAATCGTTGACGGGGTCGCCGAGCTACTCGATTTCCTAGCGAAAGCATTCGATGCCAAGGAGCATCTACGACTGCATCGGCCCGATGGGTCTGTCATGCACGCCGAGGTTCGAATTGACGACTCCGTGGTAATGCTGGGCGAGCCGATGGGCGAGTTCGGGCCGATGCCGGCTTCGATTTACCTCTACGTGAACGATTGCGATGCCGTCTATCGGCGAGCGCTTCAAGCTGGAGGCAAGTCGGTGATGGAGCCGGCCGACCAGTTCACCGACCGCTATGGCGGTGTGAAAGACCCGAGCGGAAATATCTGGTGGGTCGCCACGCACATCCAAGACCTTACACCTGAAGAGCTTGCAAGACGCGTGGAATCGCTCAAGCAGCAGTGGCCGCAAGGTTAAACCTGTTGTGACGTGATCAACGCCGCCTAACCATCCGCGTCGATCTCGAGGCTCTCCTTTGGCTGCTGCCGGATTTCCAAATCCTGCAGCAGCGTTACTTCTTGGCAGCGAGCTGGGCCACGATGCCCCCTTAATTTTTGATCGCGATTATGCTATAATGATTTTGCGATTGGATCGACGCGCGCCATGGAAGGGTACGCGACAGAGGAGATATGTCCGGGCATTCCAAGTGGTCCACCATCAAGCGCAAGAAGGCGGCCAGCGATGCCCGTAAGGGTCAATTGTTCACCAAGTTGACCCGCGAGATCATCCTGGGCGCCCGCCAGGGGGGTGGCGATCCGGAGGCCAACTTCCGACTGCGCCTGGCCATCGACCGGGCCCGCCAGGCCAACATGCCCAAGGACTCCATCGAACGGGCCATCAAGCGGGGCAGCGGCGAGCTCAAAGGGGAATCGCTGGAGGAGATCCTCTACGAAGGCTACGCGCCTTACGGGGTGGCCCTCCTACTCTTCACCTTCACCGATAACCGCAACCGTGCCGTCTCGGATATTCGCCGTCGGCTGGCCCGCTCCGGGGGGAGCCTAGGCGAGGCGGGCAGCGTGACCTGGCTCTTCGACCAGAAGGGACTGATCGTGGTGGAGGCCCCTGGCGCGCAGGCCGAGGAGCTGGCCCTGGTGGCCATCGACGCCGGCGCCGAGGACGTGAAGATCGAGAACGGCTTGGTCGAGATCTATACCCGACCCAGCGAGCTGCCCCGGGTGAAGGAAAGCTTGGAGAAGCGACGCGTCGCGCTCAGCTCCACCGAGCTAACCATGATCCCCAAGACCTTCATCCAGCTGGGGGAGCAAGAGACCTTGCAAGTGATGAATCTCATCGAGGCGTTGGAGGATCTGGAAGACGTCCAGCGGGTCTACTCCAACCTAGATATCCCCGAGAGGGTGCTGGCTCGCTACGAGGCGGCCTGAGGTGGGATCCAACCCATCCCCGAGCTACGGGCGCCACCTCTGCGACGGCGCCATTTTTGTTGTAAAATCGATTGGGCACGTTGGCATCCACTGCGACGGGCGACGAATCGATTCTGCTCTCGACCCGTTGCCCAGCCTCAAAGTCATGCCGAGGGTTGTCATCATCTGTGCTGGACGATTATTTCATGCACACCGCTTTTCGATAGGTTACATACGATGAGCGATGAGCCGCGTATTGTGATCGGCGTGGATCCGGGGACCGCCCTGACCGGCTATGGGATCGTCGCCCAGCGCTCCGCCTCAGGCGGATTGGTCTCCCTCGCGTTCGGAACTATCGCCACCTCACCGCGCGACGAACTCCCCTGGCGTGTGCAACACATCTATCGTGAATTGTGCGAACTCATTGGCCTCCATCGACCGGCGGAGATGGCCATCGAAAAAATCTACTTCAGTCGCAATGTGCGCAGCGCACTGGCGGTGGGCCAAGCGCGGGGGGTGGCCCTGTTGGCCGCGGCCCAGGCCGGGCTGGCGGTCTACGAATACTCGCCTCAAGAGATTAAACAAGCCGTCACTGCCCATGGCCAGGCGTCCAAGGAGCAGGTGCAGGAGGGGGTGAGGCTCCTGCTGGGTTTGAGCCAGGTGCCCCAGCCGGACGACGCCGCCGATGCCCTGGCCGCCGCCATCTGCCATTTGCAGCATGCGCCCTGGGCCCTGCGGGTGGCCCGCGTGGAGGGTTGATGATCGCCAGCCTGGAGGGGCG
>JACPWV010000149.1 GCA_016196905.1 Chloroflexota bacterium
CGCCTCGCTGGAGCTACGCCACCCAGGGCGGCGTCAACTCCTCGCCCCGAGTAGCGGGGGGGGCGCTGTACTTCGGCTCCACCGACGGCCACCTGTATTGCCTGGATGCCAGCAACGGCAACCTGCGCTGGCGCTTTGCCACCGGTGGCCCCATTCCGGGCTCGCCGACGATCGCCGGGAATTTGGTATTTTTGGGATCGATGGATCATCACCTCTACGCCCTACCCGTTTAGGAGGAGTCCGCCCATGCAAGTGATCATCCACCCGCTGAACGAAGACTCCTACGTGGGGGAGATCGAGGCCCTGCCCGGGCCGGGCGAGACCTTCCTCAAGGTGTCCTCGCCCCACAAACCGGACGGCAAGCCCCTCACTCGCTTAAACTATGGGGTGAACACCATCCTGGTGCCCCTTCATCGCATCAACTTCATCGAGTTGTTGGAGGAGGCAACAGGACTGCCCGGTCCACAAGCGGCGAAGATGGAAGAGAAGGAATTCGTGCGCGAGCCCCAGATTCTCTTTTATCGCGATTAACGCTGGCTGGGCGTGCCGACGCGACTCGCTATTCAACTCGAAAAGGCAGGGGCCTGGGCTACCTCCCAGGCCCCATTTCGTTTCTTTAGATCGAGGCTCATGGGCATGATCTGGTTGCCGAACAGCACCTCGATCTCCACATGGGTGGTGTCGCTTCCCTGGGCCAACTCGACCTGCTTAATAAAGAGGTAGCGCAGGTTAGGATCGCGCAGCCCCCAAAATTCACCTTCTCGAACTGGACCGATCAAGAAAACCGTCTCCCCGGGGAACCCCAAATTCTCCCGCCCCTCCCCGGGCCCTAGGCGGATCACGAGCACATCCGGCGGGGGGTTTATTCCCGACCTTGTCCGGTCCAGGGCCCAAGCCAACACCGCCTTACGTACGGGCCCGAGTTCGGGGTTTGGCCCGCAGGCTGTGGCTAGCAGCGCCAGGCTCAAGCCCAAGATCGATGCGATCTGCATATATTTCGTCATAGTGAAGGCTGGGAGTGAGCAGCTTGATGAGACCACGCTTGGACAGCACGATTAATTCATTATGGGGTCGACGCGTTAGCGCAGCGACAAAGCAGGGGCTTCCGAATTAAGGGCGATAGTTCTTCAAATAGGTCTCGATGAAGTCGTCGATCTCCCCGTTCAACACATCCTCAACCTGGGCTCGCTCATACCCGGTGCGGTGATCCTTAACCAACGTATAGGGATGCAAGATGTAGGAACTTCTGCACGTGCTGCCCGCCGGCGCTGGAGGCGCGGAAGGTTTCGATCTTGAGATCCTCCGGGCGGATATCGACTTTCACATCTTCATCGATCTCGGGCAGCACCTCGACCAGAGCAAAGGAGGTGTGCCGACGATGGCCGGCATCGAAGGGCGATAGACGCACCAGGCGATGGACGCCCTTCTCGGCCTTCAGGTACCCATAAGCGTAGGGGCCCTGGACCTCGACCAGGGCGCTCTTCAGCCCCGCCTCCTCCCCCGCTGAGGTGTCCAGGATACGCGTCTGGAAGCCGCGCCGCTCGGCCCAGCGCAAGTACATACGCAAGAGCATCTCCGCCCAATCTTGGGCATCCACCCCGCCCGCTCCGGCGTGAATGGCGAGGATCGCGTCGTGGTCGGCGTACTCTCCGCCCATGCTGAGCCGAAACTCCAGCTCACCCAACTGGTGGGAGATCTCCTCGACCTCTCGCTCCAGATCACGCTGCAACGCGTCGTCCTCCTCGTCGGCGGCTAGTGCCATCAGGCCGCGCAGCTCTTCGACCCGTTGTGCGATCCGCTCCCAGGGCCCGATCGCATCGCGTAGCTCGGAGAGGCGGCGCATCACCCGCTGCGCCTCGCCCGGATCCTGCCAAAACTGAGGATGGTGCGAGCGAGTTTCGAGCTGTGCGATCTCCGTCCGCTTGGCGGCTAGGTCAAAGACCCTCCTTGAGCTTAGTCAGCCGCTGTTCCAGCAGCTCAAATCGATCCTTAAAATCCGACATCGAACCCTCCTTGGGACGGCGTGGACTGCGGCACCGGCTCGACCAGTCGAAGAGCTAAGCGCGAGCCCCAGGACCAGCGAACCAACCTAAACCCCTATCGATGCCTTTACCTCGTTTGATCCATTATGGGCTCAACAAACCTTCCACGAACTCATGCGCATCGAACTCGGCGATATCTTCGACCTGTTCACCGGTGCCTACATATTGGATGGGCGTGCCCAGCTCGCGGGCGATGGCAAATACGATCCCACCCTTGGCGGTGCCATCCAGTTTGGCCAAGAAAATCCCCGTGAGTCCCAGCGCCTGATGGAAGTGCAGCGCCTGGGCCAGGGCGTTTTGCCCGGTGGCCGCGTCGAGCACCAAAAGCACTTCCTGCGGGACGCCCTCGACTTGCCGTGCGATCACGCGCTGGATCTTCTTGAGCTCCTCCATCAGGTTGTATTTGGTGTGCAGCCGCCCGGCGGTATCTACGATCAGCACCTCCACCCCACGGCCCAGGGCGGCCTGGATGGCATCGTAGACCACCGCCCCCGGGTCGGCCCCCGGCTGGTGGGCCACCACTGGGATGTCCAAACGCACGCCCCATACCTTGAGCTGCTCGATGGCCGCCGCCCGAAAGGTATCCCCTGCGGCCAACAGCACTCTACGGCTACGCTGTTGATGATAGTGGGCCAGCTTGGCGATGCTGGTGGTCTTGCCCGAGCCGTTGACCCCCACCACCAGCACCACCCACAACGGGCCGCTGCCCTGGGCGGGATAGCGAGGCCCGCGCCCGTTATGGCTGAGCATCGCCTCCAGGTTCTGGCGCAGGAGATCGCGCAGCACAGCGCCCTTCTGGCTCGACGCGCGGCGTAGTTCGTTCAATAGCGCGGTGGTGGTGGAGATGCCCACATCGGCTTGCAGGAGCAGAATTTCTAACTCCTCCCAGGCCGCCTCGTCCAGGGCGCCCTGTCCGAAGAGGCCTCGGATTCGGCGGAAGACGCCCGCGCGTGTCTTGGAAAGGCTCTGGCTTATCCTTGGTCCGTTGATGGCCATGGGGACCCATCCAGCGGCTGGCTGCGCCCAGATTATACCTGGGCTGTTCGGCTTCCACCATGCGTCTGGTCCATGACGATCAGTGCCGCATGGTACACCCGGTAGGTACCATCCATCAGGACGTACCGGGGGCGAGAGCCCTTATGCTATAATCTGCTTTAACAAGGCCAGGTCAGAATGTCCAAGGAGGGGATGCCGACGCGGGTAGATGTGGTTATTCCCGTCTATAACGAGCAGGATGACCTGGAGCCCAATATCAACACGCTGGTGGCCTTCCTGCGGACGCGCTGCCCCTACGGTTGGCGGGTGATCGTGGCCGACAACGCCTCCACCGACCGCACGCCGGAGATCGCTGGGGAACTGGTGCGACGCTATCCCGGCGAAGTGGAATTCTTACATCTCGAGCAGAAGGGCCGCGGTCGCGCCCTCAAGGCCGCTTGGCTGCGTAGCGACGCCGACGTCGTTTCCTACATGGATGTTGATCTCTCCACCAATCTGGAAGCCTTCCTCCCGCTGATCGATGCGCTGCTGGTGGATGGCTACGAGATCTCTATTGGCTCCCGCCTGGCCAAGGGCGCCCAGGTGACCCGGCGCTGGAAGCGGGAGGTCCTCTCGCGTGGTTACAACCTCTTGATCAAGCTGTTGTTCCGGAATCGCTTCTCGGATGCCCAATGTGGCTTCAAAGCCTTAACCCGCCGCGCAGCCAGGGAGTTACTGCCCCAGGTTCAAGACCATAGTTGGTTCTTCGACACCGAGCTCTTGCTGCGCGCGGAGCAGATAAACTTCCGCATCTTCGAAGTGCCGGTGGAGTGGATCGAGGACCTGGGCAGCCGGGTGGACATCCTGCGCACCGCCTGGGAGGACCTCCGAGGGCTGATCCGGGTGCGTTTCTCGTGAGCAAGCGAGGCAAGCTGACCCATCTCGACGCTCGCGGCCGGGCTCGCATGGTGGATGTGGGCACCAAAGCCGAGACCGCCCGCACGGCCGTGGCCAAGGGGCGCATCCGCATGCGCCCCCAGACCCTGCGCCTGATTCGGCAGAACGCGCTCCAAAAGGGGGATGTGCTCAGCGTGGCCCAGATCGCGGGGATCGCCGCTGCCAAGCGCACCGCCGAGCTGATTCCCCTGGCCCACCCCTTGCCCTTGACGAACGTCCAGATCGATTTTGAATTGATCGATGCCGCTCCCCAGGGCGCAGCCATGGTGGAGATCACGGCGACCGCCAGCGCCACCGCCAAGACCGGGGTGGAGATGGAGGCCCTCACTGCGGTGAGCGTGGCTGCCTTAACCATCTACGATATGTGCAAGGCGGTCGATCGGGCCATGCGCATCCA
>JACPWV010000158.1 GCA_016196905.1 Chloroflexota bacterium
ACCTGTGGCTTTCCCTCATGCCAGTGCACCACCTGAATGGCAGAGCGTTCCAGGCGCTCGCGCTCCGCCGGGTCCAGGTCACGCGCACCCAGTATGAGCGTTGCTTCTTCGGAAATCGGGGCGCTATCGCCTATCTGCGCCCAGAGATTCTGGTAGCAATGCCCGGTGATCACGGCCAGGGACATACCGGCAAAGAAACCGCTTATCGTCGATTCGGGCGTATTGAAATCACCATGCGCATCGATCCAGACCACGCCACAGCGCTCATGGTCAAAGCCTGCGAGTATGCCCATGCTTACATCGCAAGATCCGGCCAGGACCAGGGGAAACTGCCCCGCCGCTGTGGCCTGTCGCACGATCGGTGCGAGCTGTTTGTTGACCGCCAGCGACGCGGTCGCACTATCGCGAAAGGGCTCGCCACGCTCAATACGCTCCACTGCGACAGCAGCACCCCTGGCAACCAGTAGCTTCTCCACTCCGGCCTGCATATAGCATTGCGGTCCCTGGCTCGCGCCGTGACGGTCATCACCGATCATATAGGAAACCTGGATCAAACACACCAGCATGCTTTTTCCCTTCTCCTTGCCTGTGGGGAAGTTGCATCTAATTGATGCCAGGGACGAGAAAGCCCTTAGCCCACTCCCGGACCTCTTCGCGCATTTGGATCAGCCGTTGGTCTTTTTCGATCGCCGCCCGGAACTCGCTCAGGACGCGGTTCCGCTCGTCGCGATCCTTGGGCAACTCAAAGGAGGCGATGCGATCCCGCACCGTCGCCATCCACTCGGCGATGCGCTCCATCTCCGGCTCGCGCATCCCGCGGGTGGTGGCGGCCGGAGTGCCCAGGCGGATCCCCGAGGGGTAGAAGGGAGAGCTGGGCTCCCCCGGAATCGTGTTCTTGTTCACCGTGAGGCCTACCCGGTCCAGCGCCTCCTGCATGAAGATGCCCCGGCCGGGCCCGGTGGGCGTCAGGTCCACAAGCAGCATATGGTTGTCGGTCCCGCCGGTGACCAGCCGGAAGCCTTGGGCCATCAGCGCCTCCGCCAGCGCCTTGGCGTTGCGCACCACCTGTGCAGCATAGGCCTTGAACTCGGGACGCATCGCCTCGCTCAGGGCGACCGCGATAGCTGCCGTGGTGTGGTCGTGGGGGCCGCCCTGGAGGCCGGGAAATACGGCCCGGTCGATTTTCTGGGCGAGATCGGGATCCTTCTGCAGTCCCCGTTCGGTAACCATGACCATCGCCCCGCGAGGGCCGCGCAGCGTTTTATGAGTAGTGGTGGTGATGATGTGCGCATAGAGGGTGGGGCTCTTGTGTACGCCGCCGATGACCAGCCCTGCGATGTGCGCGATGTCCGCCGCAAAATAGGCCCCTACCTCATCCGCCACCTTGGAGAAATCCTCGAAGGGGAACTCGCGCACGTATGCCGTCGCCCCGCACCAGATCAATCGAGGCCGGTGCTCCCGGGCCAGCCGCCAGACTTCGTCGAAGTCGATGTACCCGTCCGGCTTCACGTGATAGGGGACGCTGCGGTAGTAGGTGCCGCTGACGCTGACGTTCCAACCGTGGGTGAGGTGGCCGCCGTCGGGGAGGTTCTGACCCATGATCGGGTCGCCGGGCTGGCAGATCGCGAAGTAGACGGCGAAGTTGGCCGGGCTCCCGGAGTAGGGCTGCACGTTTGCGTGCGGGACGCCAAAAAGCTGCTTAGCCCGCTCCTGGGCCAGCCGCTCAATATCGTCCACATTCTCATTGCCGCCGTAGTAGCGCCTCCCCGGATAGCCCTCCGAGTACTTGTTGGTGAGGATCGAGCCCATCGCCTCCAGCACCGATCCCGAAACGTAGTTCTCAGAGGGGATCAACTCCACACCCTCGGACTGGCGCTGCCGCTCCCTTTCCAGGGCCGCATACAATTCGGGATCATGCTCTCGCAGCGGCATGCTCATAACCTCCATCTGCTGCTCGATACCTCGACCTCTGTGACGAGCACAGACTCGATCGCGCGCTCAGCATCGATATTCGATTCTACATAGGGGCGTCTCGATCTATCCTTGATTCGAGTATAGCACAGGGCTTGCGAAGGGGGAAGATCGTCACGGGTTGGGTGGTCATGTCGATTCGAAATCAGCGCCATTCTCGAATCGGAGCGGGTGTGGTAGAATGTTGAGCCATGGTTGCAAAACCACCTCGCTGGTCGGTGGTGGGACACGAGTGGGCGGTGGACCTGCTGGCCAAAGGCCTCGACTCCGGTCGCCTCAGCCACGCTTATCTTTTTGTCGGCCCACCCCAGATCGGGAAGACCACCCTAGCCGCCAGCTTCGCGCAAGCCCTCCTGTGCACTGGCGCGCCCGCTCCCTGTGGCGAGTGCACGGCTTGCCAGAAAGTGCTGCGAGGCAGCCATCCCGACCTGCGCATGATCCAGCCCGGCTACGGTTCTGAGGAGCCCGCGGCTAAAGCTCCCAAGAGCTTGGGCATCGAGGCCATCCGCGCCTTGCAGCACGAGGCCGCTTTGAAGCCTTTCGAGGGCCTCTGGAAGATCTTCATCATACCCGATGCGCAGCTCATGACCCCTCCGGCCCAGGATGGCCTGCTCAAAACGCTGGAGGAACCTCCTAGCTACGTCATACTTCTGTTGACCGCCCTCGATCCGAGCGCCCTCTTGCCGACCATCGTCTCGCGCTGCCAAGTGTTCAACCTGCGCCCCCTCTCGACGGAGCGGATTCGAGAGGCTTTGATCGATCGCTGGGCCATGGAGAGAGAGCGGGCAGAAGTTTTGGCTGCGCTGGCCGACGGCCGCATGGGTATTGTGGTGGAGGCGGCCAGCGACGAAGAAAGCGTCCCAGCGCGATCCGAGCAGTTAGACGAGCTGTTGACTTTGGCTCGTGCCAGCCGCGCCGAGCGCCTAGTGCAAGCCGAGTCCCTCGCTCGGCAGGAAGAGATCGAGAAAATCTTAGGTCTGTGGGCCAGCTGGTGGAGGGATCTGCTTTTGGTGAAGGCTGGAGTTCCTCAAGCGGTGCAGAACATCGATCGTCGCTCCGAACTCGAGAAAGAGGCAAGAGGTTACGAGCTGGCTGAGATCGAGGGCGCCCTAGCCAGCCTCAACCGCACCCTGGAACGATTAGAGAAGAACGTGAACCCCCGCCTGGCGCTAGAGGTGTTGCTACTGGAGATGCCGTTC
>JACPWV010000147.1 GCA_016196905.1 Chloroflexota bacterium
AGGCCGGACATCTTCCCGTCGAGGTGAGCCCCGAGGTGGCGGAAGCCCTAGAGCGCCGCTCCCCGATCGTGGCCTTGGAGTCGGCCTTTCTTTCTCATGGCCTACCGATACCGGATAACATCGAGACTGCCATAGCGATGCAAGAGGCGATTCGTGCCGAGGAGGCCATCTCGGCCATGGTCGGCTTAGCCGACGGGCGCTTCAAAGTGGGTCTGAACACGCATGAAATTGAAGAGATTGGCCGCGGGGCAGGCGTTGAGAAGATCAATTATGCTGACCTTGTACCGGCCCTGACTAACTATCGTTTTGGAGGCACTACCGTATCCGCTACCGTGTATATCGCGCATCGATCGACCATTTCTATCGTGGTTACGGGTGGTATTGGAGGGGTACATGTGGGGAGTAAAGCTGATATCTCGTCCGATTTGACCGTCCTCGCGCAGACGCCCCTGGTTTTAATATGCTCAGGCGCCAAAACAATCGTTGACATCCCTGCCACCTACGAGTGGCTGGAGACCCACGGCATATCCGTTATCGGGTATAAAACCGATCAGCTCCCTGCTTTCTACATGGGGTCGAGTGGGATATCCTTGAGACACTGGGTGGCGGATCCCGAGATGCTGGTGGATATGATCAGGCATTGGCGGTGGCTGGGCCTGGAGCAGGCCTTGCTGGTAGCCGTCCCCGTGCCCTGGGAAGCAGAGGTGGCTGGCGAGGTGTTGGAGCGGGCGCTGGCCGAGGCGCTGCGTGAAGCGGAGGGGAGGGACATCCGGGGGGTCCAGCTCACCCCCTTTCTCTTGGCCGAGTTGAATCGCTTGACCCAAGGGGCGACCCTGCGCGCCAACCGAGCCTTGCTGGTCAACAACGCTCGGGTGGCTGCCCAGATCGCGGTGGCCTTGGGGGGGTGAAGTACTCCCCAGGCCTCCTGGCATAGGAAAGGTCCGCTCCGGTATACCCCTGGAGTCTCTCGCCTAGGAATCGGACCCGGGACAACCGGGCTACGCTCAAATCCTGGACTCTCTCAGCGATCAGTTTCGTTTTTTCTAGAATCCAAAGGCGCGCTCTCAATCTCGCTCATCATTCAAGCCAGGCTCACGAGCGTTTCCCGCTCCTTGGTCGCACCGATGTCCGATGCCGCCCTCAACCCGCTCGCCTGAGCATTCTGGGGCGGGAAGGGCTCGATGCATTCCCGCGACCGAATCCCCATGAGGGCGCGTTTCAGCTAGGGGGGAGTGCTGTTGTGAAGAGCTGGACATCTCAAATTATCGCAAAGAAAGAACTAGGCCGTCTCGCGCGAGACGGCCTGTGTTTTTCCAGAAGCTCAAAGCCTTAGGACTTTGGGTGGAAGGCTAAGCCACCTTCCTCGACGTCGATGAGCACCGTATGACCCGCTTTGATCTCTCCCTGAAGGAGCCGCTTGGACAGGGGGTTTTCCACTTCCCGCTGCAGGGTGCGCTTCAGAGGACGAGCGCCGAAGGCGGGGTCATAGCCCTTCTGGGCCAACCACTGGCGGGCCGCGGGGGTGAGCTCGATGGCGACCTCCTGTTCGCCCAGACGCGCCGCGATCTCCTTCATCTGCAAGTCCACGACGAGCTCGATGTGCTCCGGGGTCAGGGCATGGAAGACGATCACCTCGTCTACTCGGTTGAGGAATTCAGGGCGAAAGGTGCGCTTCAATTCCTCGCGCATCTTCTCCTGAACCCCCGTCTCATCTCGCTCGCCGGCACGGAACCCCAAGGGCCCCCCGCGCTGCGCGTACTGGGTGCCCAGATTGGAGGTCATGATCACCACCGTGTTGCGGAAGTCCACCGTGCGACCCTGCCCATCGGTGAGGCGGCCCTCGTCCAAAACCTGGAGCAGGGCGTTCCACACCTCGGGGTGGGCTTTCTCGATCTCGTCGAAGAGGACCACCTGGTAGGGTCGGCGGCGCACCGACTCGGTGAGTTGGCCTCCTTCACCATAGCCCACATAGCCAGGCGGGGCGCCGATCAAGCGGGAGACCGTGTGCCGTTCTTGGTACTCGCTCATGTCCACGCGCACCAGCGCATCGGGGTCGTCGAAGAGGAACTCGGCCAGCGCGCGGGCCAGCTCGGTTTTTCCGACGCCCGTCGGCCCCAGGAAGATGAAGGAGCCGATGGGCCGCCGAGGATCTTTGAGCCCGGATCGACTGCGGCGGATGGCATCCGAGACGGCGGCCACCGCTTCCTCCTGGCCCACGATCCGCTCATGGATGCGCTGCTCCATGTTCAGGAGCCGCTCGGCCTCTCTCTCCAGGATGCGGTTCACCGGGATCCCGGTCCAGCTGCAGATCACCGCGGCGATGTCCTCCTCGTCCACCACCTCGTCAAACCCCCGCTCCTTCTTCCAGGCGTCCAACTCGGCCTGGTACTCTTGCTCCAACTGGAGCCGCTCGCTCTTGTGGCGGGCGGCCACCTCGTAGTCCCGGCGCTGCCAGGCCTCCTCTTCTTGAGCTTGCAGTTGTTGGAGACGGGCTTTCTTCTCCTTGAGCTCGGTCGGTAGGCCGTACATGTCCAGCCGCAGCTTGGCCGCCGCCTCGTCAACCACGTCCACCGCCTTGTCGGGAAGGTAACGCTCCCGCACATAGCGGTGGGAGAGCTTGGCGGCGGCCTCCAAAGCGGCGTCGGTGATCAGCACCCCATGGTGGGTCTGGTAGCGCTGACGCAACCC
>JACPWV010000142.1 GCA_016196905.1 Chloroflexota bacterium
AGATGGTCATGCCCGGGGACAACGTCAACCTGGGGGTGAAGTTGATCGTGCCGGTGGCCCTGGAGGAGGGCTCCCGCTTCGCCATCCGCGAGGGGGGCCGCACCGTGGGCGCCGGGGTGCTCACCCATATCCTGGAGTGATATTCGAGGCTCGAAACCTCTACGACCAACGAGGGCCAAGGGGCGAGGGATCACGGTCCATCGACGCGACATCGTCTTGCCTTGATCGAAGGCCGTCGCCCTGAGCTATTGAAGACGAACAGGTAGGAGCTGGGATGGCTAAGAAAGCACAACGGGATATCATCACTCTGGAATGCACCGAGTGCGGAGAACGGAACTACACGACGGTCAAGAATCGCAGGAACGATCCGGGCCGCCTGGAGCTGCGCAAATACTGTCCCCACGAGCGCAAACACACTTTGCATCGTGAGACGAAGTGATCTTGGGCTAGGTAAAGCATGACCAAAATAGCTAAGCGTCAGAATCCCATCGCCGAATTCCTGCGCGAGACACGCTCAGAGTTGCGCAAGGTAGTGTGGCCCTCGCGCCAGGATGCCATCCGCATGACGCTGATCGTCATCGCCGTCACGCTGGGCATGGCCACGCTCCTGGGACTGATCGATTATCTGTTCACCGTGGGGTTCAGTCGTTTGATCGATCTCCTGGGCGGCCCCCTCCTCTGAGTTGAGCGATCCTATGGCAAAAGAAGACATTCGCCAAGAGACCGAAACCGATTCCGCTGCCCCGCACCTGGAGGAGGATACCGAGGGACAGCCCCAGGTGGCCGAGTCGGCGCTCGAGGAGGCCGCGCCGGAGCGGGTCATCCCGGCGGGGGCGGTCTGGTACGTGGTCCATTGCTACTCGGGCTATGAGAACAAGGTCAAGAAGAACCTGGAGCACCGCATCGAGTCTATGGGGATGCAGAACCACCTGTTCCAGGTGGTCGTCCACACCGAGGAGGAGATCGAGCTGCGCGAGGGGAAGCGGCGCACGGTGGAGCGGCGTCTCTTCCCCGGCTACATCCTGGTGCAGATGCTGCCCCTCCAAGAAGGCGATCCCGATTCGGATCGGGCCTGGTCAGTGGTGCGCAACACGCCCGGGGTGACCGGCTTCGTGGGGGCCGGCACCCGGCCCACCTCTCTACCCCAGGAGGAGGTCGATAAGATTTTGAAGCGGATGGCCTCCGAGACCCCGCGGGTCAAGATCAGTTTCCGCCCCGGGGAGACGGTGCGCATCATCGAGGGACCTTTCGCCGATTTCATGGGCAGCGTAGACGAGATCTACCCAGAGAAGGGCAAGGTCCGTATCCTGGTATCCTTCTTTGGCCGGGAGACACCCCTGGAGCTGGATTTCTTGCAGGTCGAAAAGGGATAGTCGCGGGCCGATCGGCAAAACATCGAAGCCAGGATTATCGAGATGGCCAAAAAAATCGCGGCGCTGATCAAACTCCAGATCCCGGCGGGCAAGGCCAGCCCGGCCCCGCCGGTGGGCCCCGCCCTGGGCCAGCATGGGGTCAACATCATGGCCTTCTGCAAAGAGTACAATGCCCGCACCGCTAACCAGGCCGGGATGATCATCCCCGTGGAGATCACCATTTACCAGGATCGCTCTTTCACCTTCGTGACCAAAACCCCGCCCGCCGCGGACCTGCTCAAGAAGGCGGCCGGGGTGGAGAAAGGCTCCGGCGAGCCGGCTCGTCAGCCGGCCGGCCAGATCACGCGTCAGCAGGTGCGCGAGATCGCCGAGTTGAAGATGAGGGACCTCAACGCCATAGACCTGGAAGGTGCTATGCGCATCGTCGAGGGCACCGCCCGCAGCATGGGCATCCTGATCGTCGAGTAAATGGGGGAGAGCATGGCCCAACGCGGAAAACGATATCGGGAGGTGGCCAAGCTAGTGGAGCCGGACGTGGCCTACCCACCCGCCCAGGCGGTGGAACTGGTTCGCCAGACCTCCGCCACCAAATTCGACGCCACCGTAGAGGTCCACCTGCGCATGGGGTTGGATCCGCGCCAAGCCGACCAGCAGGTGCGCGGAGTGGTCCTGCTGCCCCACGGCACCGGCAAGCAGGTCAAGCTGCTGGTCTTCGCCGAGGGGGAGGCGGCCCGCCTAGCCGAGGGGGCCGGCGCGGATTTCGTCGGCTCGGATGACCTGATCAAGAAGATCGAGGGGGGCTGGCTGGACTTCAACCTGGCCATCGCAATCCCACAGCTGATGGGGAAGGTGGGCAAACTCGGCAAGTTGCTCGGTCCGCGAGGCCTCATGCCCAACCCTAAGGCCGGGACGGTGGTACCCCCCGATGACCTACCCCGCGTCATCCAGGAGGCCAAGCAGGGCCGCATCGAGTTCAAGATCGACAAAACGGCCAACATCCATGTGCCCATCGGCAAGGTCAGTTTCTCCAGCGAGCAGCTCTTGCTAAACTTCGCCGCCCTGATGGAGGGGGTGTCCAAGGCCAAGCCGGCAGGGGCCAAGGGGCAGTACGTCCGCAAGATCGTGCTGACCTCCAGCATGGGGCCGGCCATCCAGGTGGCCATCCCCGAGGCTCTGGCCCTCAAGGCGGCTTAGATTTGACAACGGAGCGAAATTCAGCTTAACTTAGCAACGATCTGAGATCGTGCCGAAGACCGCAGGTTTCCGCCTGAGGCGGATGTGGCTGCCCCTGCTTGATCCGCCTGAGGCGGATTAATCTAAAGCCTGCCGAGGCGCGAGGGTACGTCGCTCAAATTGAGAGGCGGGCCTTTGCGTGAATCGGTGGCAAAGGCCCGTGTCTTTGTGGTGGGATCGCGCGCCCAGGTCCCCTCAGGAGGTCAGAGCTTTTGACTATCTCTCGCCAGCAGAAGGAGAAGATCGTCGAGGAGCTGAAGCAGCGCTTCGCCCGCAGCCAGGCCCTGATCCTGGTCGACTATCGCGGGCTGCCGGTGGCCGAGATGCACAGCTTGCGCGGTCAACTGCGCGAAGAGGACTGTGCCCTGCACGTGGTCAAGAACCGCCTGGCCAAGCTGGCGGCCCACCAGGCAGGTTTCCCCGCGGTCGAGCCGCTACTGAACGGGCCCCTGGCTATCGCCTTTTGTTACGGCGATGTAGTGAGCGCGGCCAAGGCCCTCACGGCGTACGCCACCG
>JACPWV010000157.1 GCA_016196905.1 Chloroflexota bacterium
AAAGCCGCCATAGAGAGCATCCCTAGGCTCATCATCAAGGCACCGCCCCATCCCCCCAAGCCGTAGCCTCCCATCATCCCTCCGTGCCAGTCCCAGGGGGCGCTCCCCGCAGGCCATAAAGCCATGGCCACTCCGCCCAAAATCAAGGAGCCGAGGATCAACCCCATGCCCCAGTAGATCGGTTGTCGAGAACTAGGCTGCATAGTTTCCTCCTCGATCGAATTTCGAATCGATTAGCAGAGATCCTTCTTGAGCTCTTCGAACTCGGCCTTAGAGATCTCGCCCCGGGCGTAGCGGGCCTTGGCGATCTCCAAAGGCGAGGCGGGACCGGTCGAAGTCAGCCCGGCTGTCGGCAGGAAAGTGCGCATAGCCCAGGCCGCCAACAGGATGATCCCGACCCAGAAGGCAGCTACGATCAGCATGCCAAAACCCATGAAACCGAAGCCCATCATTCCTCTTCACCTCCTTTTCAATCCGACCCTCAGAGCCCCACCCAAGTTCGATTCTAGCCCGGCGGCGCTCTCATGGATAGAGCCAGCTGTCCCAAATAGGCGGGCCTTTTGACCCTTAATCTCATCTCGGTCTACCGCTAACCATGGGGACAAGAATGACCTTCGCCAGGGCAGTAGGCCCAACCGCGGTAGGCCCGCATGGATTCGAGTCGGGAACGATATCAGGGCAGGCTCTTCAGAAATTCTAGTAAGTCGTTCAAGTCCTCCTCGCTCATCGACCAGCGCGGCATGCTCCAGTCCAGTGGATTCCCCGCTGGATCCAGCCCCTGGGTGATGGCGCGTACGATCAGTTCGTCGATGTAAGGAGGGTGCGCCTCGCCCTCCTCGTGCTCCATCTCCTGGGTGAGGGTCCGGTAGCGAATATCCGGAGCCTCGATAGAACGCATCATCATGAAGGTGCGGCCCCCGCGGCCATCGGGGCCGTGACAGATCACGCACGCCAGTCTACCTCTCATCATGCCCGGCATGCCCGGTCCCCCGCGGTAGCTGATGGGAGTTCCTCGGTCGCTGGTGGCGGTGAAATAGATCCTTTCCCCGTTGGTAGAATACCCTGAGCCCAGCCAGCGCTCTATCGCAGCATTACAGCCTGCCAGGAAACTCAGCACCAAAATGGCGCTCCCCATAACGGCCCAGCGCTTCATCCCTCTCCTACACCAGCCCGATTGGCCTTTCGTTCGTTACCCCACAGGCTGCCCTCGCTACTCCCTTCATTGCGTCTGCGGCTTGTGGGGATACCACCCCCGCTTAACCCGCTCGCCCAGATCGACCAATTCGTGAGCACCCCATAGGGTGGTGAAGCCGAGGATCCCGAGAACTACCGACAGCATCCAATGCGGAGCGAAAAGCGAGCCCAGGATAAAGATCGCTCCCACTGCCACGACCCCCGGCCACACCTGGGCACCCACATGATATTCGAGCTTCTTCACCCAAAAGTGGCCAAAGGCGATGACGATCACACTGAAGGCACCCACGAATAATCCTGACCCCTCCATTCGCCCAGCCCCTCATCGAACCCGCAGGATGCGCAGCAGCTGAAATGCGACCCACACATAGGTGATCCACACCCCGCCTACTACCAAACCCAGCAAAAGGATGGCGATGGGCGGTGGGTTAGGGCTGAAGAGGCCCGTCGCTACGGGAGGGATCTCCTGGCCGGCGGGCAGATCGATGGAGGCCACCGCACGGATCGGATCACCAGCCTCGGGCGGATAGGAGGCCTCCAGCGTGAGCGAGGGCACCTCCCCGGCCGGGTAGCGTAGCGTGGCCACGCCCTCCTCGTCGGTGACGAAGGTGCCCAGGTTGAGCTTCCCCCCCAGGGTCGTGCGTAGGGCAAAAGCGACCTTCTCGCCGGCCATCGGCTGTCCCTGTTCATCGCGCAGACTGGCGTGGGCCACGACCTGGTCCTCTTGCAAGGTCAGAACCAACCTCAGGTCGGCTCCCGCTGCATGGGCAGGTGCGGGCTCCTCCTCGGCCGGCGGCTGGGCCTGGGCAGCCAACGTGCGCAGGTACCCCACCAAGGCGCTGATCTCCTCCGGTGTCAGGCGAGCCTCCCAGGCCGGCATCCCTCGTTCGGGTCGTCCCTCGGCAATGGTGTGGTAAATCTCGTCATCGCTGTGATCATCCAGAAGAACAAAGGCCGGACCCACTCTTCCCTCCCCGCGCTCGCCGTGACAAGAGGCGCAGTTCTCCGCATATAGAGAGGCGGGGTCGGGAGGCGGTCCCTGGAAGTCGGGCTGATCTTGCCCCGAGGAGGCCGAGGCCAGGGTCGTAGTTGCCATCAAGCCCACCAACAGCAGGAACATGAGGAGCCTGCTCATGCTTCGGCCTCCCGTTCACGTGAGTAATGCGTTACCGCCGGCCTGGGTTCTTCCTCGCGCGTCTCCCAAATGGAGACGATGGGGAAAAGTTTAGAGAAGAGCGTGTACAGCAACACGAACCCGGCCATGGCCCCGAGGGTAATGGACCATTCCACCCAGGTAGGGATATAAGTGGTCCACTCGATCCGCGGATCCTGGATGGGGAGGTAGGGACTTAGCAAGGTGGGGACGATGATCAAATAGCGCTTCAGCCAGGCCTGGATGACGATCAACCCCGCCCCCAGGACATAGGCCAGGATGCGATGGGCCCTCAAAGCGGGAAGCGTAGAGATCACCAAGAGCGCCAGGAGCAACGCCACAGCCCAGGAGAGGGAGGAGCCCAGGCTGCCGAAATCAACCCCCGTCTGGGTGGGACCTTGGGTAACCAGCAAGACCATCGCCGCCAAAGAGATGGAGGCAGCCGCAGCTAGGGGCCAGGGTCGGAGAAGGGGAACGCGTCGAATCCGCTCGACCGCCCCCACCTCGGGGAGGATGAACAACAAGGCGGGCAGCAGGAGGCCGCCGATCTGCACTAACCAGAAGGCTAAGGCATACTCCCCGCCCAACAGGGTATAGAGGAGCCCGCGCTCGGCCTCCTCCATCTTGTATCCCACTGTGAGGTACTCCGCGATGTTAAAGTAGATATAGATCAGATCCAAGGCCAGGACCAAGAGAGCCATGTTTCGAAAGTGCTTGAGGGTAATGTACTCCTCCAAGTGATAGAAACGGCGGAAGGCGGCCATGGCCACCACCACCGAGGCTGCCCCGGAGACCAAGGCTCCCATCACGAAATAAGGGCCGAAGATGGTGCTGTTCCAACCCGGCCGCAGGGTCATGCCGAAGATCCAGGACACCACGGTGTGCACCGAGACGGCGATGGGGATGATCAGCACGGCCATCACCGACATGGCTCGCTCCAGGCTCCGGTGCTGATCCGGCATGCCACGCCAGCCCAGGGCCAGGATCGAGTACAGCCGATACCGCCAACCCTTCGCCTGCGAGAGGTCGTCACGCAGGAGGGCCACATCCGGGATCATCGGCAAATACAGGAAAATGGTGCTCCCGATGAGATAGGTGAAGATGCACACGAAGTCCCAGACGATGGGGGATTGAATACGAGGGTAGACCAAGAGGTGCCAGATGCGATCGGGCCGCCCCAGGTCCACGATGGGCATCAGCGCTCCAAAGAAAAGCGAGCTGAAGGTGATGGCTTCCGCCATGCGGGTGACAGGCTTCCGCCACGCGGCGCCGCTGATGCGCAGGATGGCCGACATGAGGGCACCCACGTGACTGATGCCGATGAAGAACACGAAATTGGTGATGTACAGGCCCCAGGACACATAGTCGCGCATGCCCGTGGCCGCCAATCCCTCCTGCAGCTGAACGGTGTAAGCACGGATGCCCCATAGGAATAGGCCGCCCAGCCCCGCCACCCACAAGTAGAAGGGCAATCCGGAATGCAGCAGGGAACGCAGGATGGTCCGCTCCTGAGGCTGGAATCGGGAGGGGGTCTCCATGTTAGCCTCTCTGCTGCTCAATCTGCCCGGCGGTCTCGGGCATCGGGTATTGATGGTCGCGGTGCGGGAGGTAGTAAACCCGCGGCTCGGTGCCTAGCTCCTCCAGGTAGCGGTATCCGCCGCCCTGATGGACCAGCTCGGAGAAACGGGTCGTCTCTCCCCAGGAGTTGGTGACGGTATCCTCCAACTCATCCCCTACGTAGATCGCCCCCATCGGGCAACCCGCGGCGCAGGCGGGGAGCTGGCCCTCGCGCACCAGCCCTGGGCAGAAAATGCACTTCTCCACGACGCCTTTGCGATGGGGGATGTTCAACTCCATGGAGTAGGACCGGGCCAACTCGGCCAAGCTGTGAGGCGGCTCCGCCCAGTTGAAGGAGCGCGCCGAGTAGGGGCAGGCAGCCATGCAGTAGCGGCAGCCGATGCAGCGATCCTGGTCGATGAGCACGATGCCGTCCTCGCGTTTGAAGGTCGCGTCGACAGGGCACACCGCTACGCAGGGCGGATTGTCGCACTGCATGCAAGGCCGTGGAAACCAATAAGCTCCGGCCGCCGCGTTGTCCTTCATGCGGTAAACCTTGATCCATTCCTGGCCGAAGGGGACCATGTGCATGGCGGTGCAGGCCTCGGTGCATCTGCCACAGCCATCGCAGCGCGCCAGGTCGATCACCATCACCCACTTACGGCGCTGGGGGGCGGAGCGAGGCGAGGGCGGGACGGGCTGGAGCTCTCGCCCATCCTGGCCGATGAGCCGGCCGAGAGTCTTGGCATCCGCGACAAAGGCAGGCAGGAGCGCGCGAACTTGGCTGGCCGTGCCTTCCATCGTCTGGGCGAAGCGCGAAAGCACCCCGCGACCCAGGGCCGCGGCGCCCGCGGCTAGGGCAGAGAGTTTTAAGAACTGCCGGCGCGACACAGTGTGTCTCTCTGGCATGGTTTATCTCCCTTCGTGATGATCTCCCCCGCGTAATCTACTTCGACAGCAATCTGACTAGCTATGCGGTCCAATACGAACCAGAGATCATGGCTCCAGCCTCAGATCCGGCAGCAAGCTAATGGATGCGCCCCACTAACTCACCTGGATGGGAACGAACATGCCGGCCTCGTAGTGACCGGGGAGGAGGCACGAGAACTCGTACTCGCCTGGCTGGGTAAAGACGAACTCCAAGGTGGCCGTCATCCCCG
>JACPWV010000153.1 GCA_016196905.1 Chloroflexota bacterium
GAAAGCCCGTCGGGGCCAGGGGCTGCCGATCTCGCCGACTGAGGGGAAGCAGTGATCACACACCCTTCAACAGCCCGATTCGGCCGAGAGGGCTGATTCGAAAATCGACCGGTTGAGTGACAGAGGAGTCGTCAGGGCTGTCTAATAGGGAACTCATTCGTAACGATAGACTCCTAGAAGAGTGTGATCAGGAGGGCGCTATGGCTGAGACCAAACTCGACATCAAAATCGACGAAGAGCTGGATCTGCGCGGGGAGGTGTGCCCCTATACCTTCGTGAAGAGCAAGCTCGCGCTCGAATTGATGGAGGTGGGCCAGATCCTGCAGGTAGTGGTGAGCAACGAAGAATCGGCCACCAACGTCCCCCGCAGTTGCCTCAACGAGGGTCACCGGGTGCTGGCTGTGGAGAAGCTCAACGAGCGCGAGTGGGCACTGGTGATCCAGAAACAGTAATGAGTTCCGAGGGCGATATCACAGGCGTTGTTTGAGTGTGCGCGTGTGTCGACTCGCGATCCGGGAGCACTCCGAGGCTCGCTGATGGAGGGAACGCAGATGTTCGGATTCACAGAAGAGCAAATCTATCGCTACAGCCGGCACATCATCCTGCCCCAGGTAGGAGGCGTGGGCCAGAAAAAGTTATTGGCCTCCAAGGTGTTGCTCATCGGGGCGGGCGGTTTGGGCTCGCCGGCGGGGCTCTACCTGGCGGCCGCCGGCGTCGGGACGCTGGGCCTTGTCGACTACGACGCGGTCGACCTCTCCAACTTGCATCGCCAGATTTTGTTCACGTCAGAGGATATCCGCCGACCCAAGACAGAGGTCGCCCAGGAGGCGCTCAGGCGGGTCAACCCCGATGTGAAGGTTATCCCCCACCAGACCGTGCTGACCTCGGAGAACGCTTTGGAGATCCTGCGCGACTACGACGTGGTGATCAATGGGTCGGACAATTTTCCCACCCGTTACCTGGTGAACGACGCATGCGTCTTCCTCAAGAAACCTTTGGTGGATGCCAGCGTGCTGATGTTCGATGCCCAACTCACCACCTTCGACGCCCAGCGGGGGCCCTGCTACCGTTGCCTCTTCCCCACTCCGCCTCCGCCGGGGGAGGTGCCCAGTTGCCAGGAGGCGGGGGTGCTGGGCGCCCTCACCGGGGCGGTGGGATCCCTCCAGGCGGTGGAGGCCCTCAAGCTCCGATTGGGCATCGGCGAACCGCTCATCGGCCGGCTCTTGATCCTCGACGGGCTGAGCATGGACATCCACTTCGTGAGGTACGCCAAGAACCGAGATTGCCCGGTGTGCGGGGAGGATCCCAGCATCACCCAACTGATCGACTACGAGGAGTTCTGCGGCGTGCCCCATCGCCAGCCGGCCGAGGCAGCTCAGATCTGATGGCCCAACCACTTTTCCCGGCGACTGTCGCCGAGCTGCGCCGCTCGGAATCGATCTTATCCCAGATCGGCAACACACCCCTGGTTCGGCTGCGCCGTATCCAGCAGGGCAGGGTGGAGATCTGGGGCAAGCTGGAATCGTTCAACCCGGGGGGGTCCGTCAAGGACCGGCCCGCCCTGCGCATGATCGAAGAGGGGGAGCGCTCCGGTGCGTTGACCCCCGATAAAGTGATCATCGACGCCACCTCGGGCAACACCGGCATCGCCTACGCTCTCATCGGGGCGGTGCGGGGTTACCGGGTGGAGCTGGTGATGCCCGGCAACGTGAGCGAGGAACGCAAACAGATCGTCGAAGGCTATGGGTCCGAGGTGATCCTCACCGATCCCCTGGAGGGGATCGACGGAGCCATCCGCGAGGCGCGCCGGCGAGCCGAGGGGAGCCCCGAGCACTACTTCTATCCCGATCAATACAATAACCCCGCCAACTGGCAGGCCCATTATGATACCACCGGCCCGGAGGTCATCGCCCAAAGCGAGGGGCGCTTAACCCACTTCGTGGCGGGGATCGGCACCTCGGGGACCTTGATGGGGGTAGGGCGCCGGCTGCGCGAGTACAATCCCACCATCTGGATCGTAGAGGTGGAGCCAGCCGACGAGCTGGAGATCATCGAAGGGCTCAAACACATGGCCACCTCCCTGGTCCCCGCCATCTACGATCCCAAATTTTCCGATCGGAAGATCGCCGTGTCTGCTTCCGTTGCCTATCATATGGGGCGTCGCCTAGCTCGTGAAGAAGGGCTGTTTGTGGGCCTCTCCTCGGGCGCGGTGGTGCAGGCGGCCATCCAGCTAGCCCAGGAGCTCAGCGAGGGAGTGATCGTGGTGACTCTCCCTGACGGCGGGGATAAATACCTCAGTGTGCTGCGCTAGGGCACCCAGGGCGGGATGGGTGTTTTCCGAGACCCTCGTTTCGTCAGGAGGATGCCCCGAAGCGGTTCCGAAGAACGTCGAGTTGGGAAACTGAATTCGATGATTTTGCGTTGGCGCCCTCCTTTATCTGTCTTAGGCCTGGTTTTAGCGATCTTGGCCCTCGGGGCTCTCGTCCGTTCTCGTAATCTAACCCTTCCTCCCGTTGACTACCACAGCTGGCGCCAGGTCGAGACCGCCGATTACGCGCGTAATTACTATGAAGAAGGCTATCGCCTTTTCTATCCCACGGTGAGCAGGCGCGGGCATACGCCGGGTTATATCGAATCCGAACTGTCGCTGTATGCCTTCGCCGCGGCTGTGGGCTATGGTCTGTTTGGCTTCCACGAAGCTATCCCTCGCCTGTTAACCATCGCCACTTCAACCGCCACGGGCTATGTGCTGTTCCTGATAGGGCGCCGCCTATGGGGTTCGCGGGCGGGTCTTTTGGCGGTCCTCGTTTTTACCTTCCTTTCGCCCTTTGGCCTGTATTTCGGCCAGGCCATCATGGGCGATATGTTGGTCCTCTTGTTCGTGTCCTTGGCGATATATGCCGGACTGCGTTGGGCCGAGGGTGGACCTGGGTATTGGTTCGGATTGGCTGCGATCTTGGCCACGCTAGGTGCCCTGTCCAAGTTACCGGCACTGTATGTGGGAGTGCCCTTGGCGAGTCTGGTCTTCCAACGCGATGGCTGGCGGGCTCTATTCCGCTTACGTAATTGGTTGGCAGCGCTAGGCGCGCTGGCCGTGGTGACCGCTTGGTATCTCCACGCCTTTGAACTGGGTCAGCAGACCGGCCTCTCGCTGGGCATCCTGAGCAACAATGACAGGATTGGAGACCTGGGCCTGCTTCGGGACCCGAGTTTCTACCAAGCGTTGTTCTACAATTTCTCGTGGCGCCTGCTGACCGCGACGGGGGTGGCACTCTGGCTCCTGGGGATGGCGTTGCCCAGACAGCGACGTTCGGAACATGCCATCTACCTATGGGTTGGAAGTGTGTTCCTCTATTTTTTGATCGCCGCCAGGGGCGTCATCAGGCAGGACTACTACACCTTGTCCCTGCTGCCATCGGCGGCTCTGTTCGCCGGCAAGGCGCTCGATTTTCTTTACGCGCGCGTTGTCGCCTGGGCCCGAGCGGATTCGATAGAGCGCCGACTGGGGGCGCTGGCGCTGCTGGTTGGGTGGGGATTAGCGCTGCCCTGGGGAGCCGTTCAAGCTGGCCACTCGGCGAATGAGATGTTCCAGCCGGTGGATCCCAAATACGGTGCCTGGATGGCAGGGCAATGGGCCCAGGCAGTGGTTCCCGTAGGGGAGGGCCTGGTCGCTGTCGGAGGCGCCCCGCCGGAAGGGCTTTATTACAGCCACCGGCATGGTCTGTACCTGAGCGATCTCGATCTCGCTTTGGCGCAGGAAGCCGAGCTTAGGAAGGAGGGTTGGCGATATCTTGTGATCTTCAACCCGTACTGGGGATTGGCCCATCCAACCCGGGTGTTGGCGACCCATACCCGTTGGCGCCTGATCGGCGGCGGCGACTGGTTCCTGGCGTACGACATCAGCCAGGGCCCGTCTGGCACGCCTCAAGATGTGTTTTCCCAACCGCCTCAATGGGGTGAGCAAGTCACCTTGCTGGGTTACGACCTTATACCCGGCCGGCCCGTCAATTCCAAGTTGTATCCGATCCTGTATTGGCGAGCCGAAGGTGAGTTCAACGGCCGCTATGTCGGATTTGTGCATGTGTGGGACAGCCGTGGGGCTTTCTGCGGCCAGGATGACCACCCACCCCTCAATGGCCTGTGGAGCACCGACCAATGGAAACCCGGTGCCGTTGTGGCGGACCCCTTCGAGATTGACGTGTCGGGATGTGCAGGCGATGCGCACCTCGAACTGCGCGTTGGAATGTACCTGGCGGCCACGGGCGAACGCCTGCCCCTTTCAAGCCAACCCAGCGTCGATCAGTTGTATCGGTTTACGGTGCGTCTGTTAGATGTGTCCTAACAAGGCTCTATGGTATAATAGGACCCGGCCGAAAGACAC
>JACPWV010000144.1 GCA_016196905.1 Chloroflexota bacterium
TGCCCTTTCCCTCTGTGGGGGAGGGGGAGCGAAGCGGAGGGCCCCGATCCCGACTTTCGTCGGGATCGGGGCTTTTTGGGCTAAAGCTCGACCGATCTCTAACCTAGTCGAAGCGATGGCGAGCGTGGCGTCGTTCCAATGCGACCGGTCGACGGCAGGAATGCCAACTAGGCCGCGGGAAGGTGTTCCAGATGTCCCGTCACCTTAAGCGGCCGGTCCGGCGGCGCGCGTACATCTCCTCCACCAGGCGCCAAGTCTGACCACCGTCGTCGGAGACGACGCCCTGCCAGTGGAAGGAGGTCTCGGTGATCTCGGAGAATCTCCACTGCCACAGACGGTGCTCGGCCGCGATACTCCAGGTGCCCTCCAAGAAGATCTGGTCACCGACCTGCCGCGCGACGAGGGTGGAGAACTCACCATCGGCTGGACCAGCCCAGACGACCCGCCAAGCGTCGATGCGCGGGTCGTAGAACCGAAGCGTTGTCCCCATTCCGCCCTCAGGCCGGTGGGGAATCAACACATCTTGAATCGCGCGCCCTTCAAGGACCCACCCGAAGTGCCACACGCCCTTCAAGCTTCGTGAACTCCCATCGGAGTCGTAGAGCTTCATGTCGAGATCCCAGGAGCCGACAAACTGGCCGAAGAGCATCATTTTGTCGGCGTACGCCGGGTGCGGACCGTCGGCAGCGAGCAGGCGCAGTATGCTGGTGTCGTCTTTCATGGCTCTCCTCCAGTGATAGGGTGCGCAGGACTCCAGTCTCGGCTGGCGGCCACCTCTCGGCCTTGAAGATCCTTGCGCAGTTTAGCCTCGACGCAGTTTAGGGGATTATCGCTGGCGAGCCCTTTCTCGAACGTAAAGCATGCGCTGCACCGCGGTGAGGTTCGAGAAGAGAGCGAGGATGGCCAAGGCGAGGGGCAGGGGTCGGAGGATCATCGATCCCCAAGAAAAAGAGAGCGGCTCCAGCACCAGCCCGGCCACCAAGATGACGATCCGCTCCAGGCGGGTGAACATCCCCACCCGACACTCGATCCCCAACCCCTCCGCTCGAGCGCGGGCATAGCTCACCATCGTTGAGCCAGACAGGCTCAGATAGGTCAGAAGAATGAGTAGCACCTCGCCGCGCTGAGCGAAGTGATAGAGCAAGCCTAGATAAAGGGCGATCTCCGCCCAACGGTCCAGGGTCGAATCCAAAAAGGCGCCGAAGCGGCTGGCTCGCCCGGTGGTCCGGGCCAGCGGCCCGTCCAAAGCATCGAAGGCGGAGGCGGGGATGACCAAAAACCCGCCCAAGGCCAGGTGGCCCAGGCCGAGCAACGCGCCGCAGGCCGCCATGGCCAAAAACCCTGCCACCGTCAGCGCGCTGGGGGAGACCCCCCGCGCCGCCAGGGGGCGCACCATGGCGTTTAGGAGGCCCTGTGCCCACTCGCGGGCCGGGCGGCCGATCACACCGCCTCCTTGTGCTCGGCCCGCCGGGTGAATAACTCCTGGTAATACTCCAGCACCTGCTTAGCGACGTTTTCCCACGAATAGCCACGCGCCTTCAGGCGCCCCTGTTCGCCCATCCAGCGTCGCCGATCCGGATCCTGCAGCAGTTCGATGATGGCCTGCCCCAGGGCCACCGGGTCCGCCGGGGGCACCGCCAGCCCCTCCCGGCCAGGGCTCAGCAGGGTCTGGTAACCGGCGATGTTGGAGGCCACCACCGGCACGCCGGCGGCCATCGCCTCCAGGAGCACCAGCCCGAAACTCTCGAAGCCCGTGGAGGGCGCACAGAAAAGGTGTGCGCTGGCATAATAGCGGGGCAGCTCCTCGTCGGGAACGTAACCCACAAAGTGCACATCGCGAATGCGCTGGCGGCGCACCTGCCGCACGTAGGGGGCCTTGTCCTGTTTGTCGAAGGCGCCCACCACGATCAGCCGAGCCTGGGGCACCTGGGCTTTGACTCGCGCGAAGGCGTCGAGCAGGTAGCTGAAACCCTTGCGTTTCTCCAATCGCCCCACGAAGAGGATGTTAAGCTGTCCATTGGCGTATTTGGGCAGGGGCGGCGCGCCTTGAAATGATTCGATGTCGATCCCGTTAGGAATGACCACATACTCGGTGGGGAAGTATTTGCTCAGATATTCACGCACCGGCTCGGACACCACGATCCGCCCGTCCAAGCGCGCGAAGAAACGCCGGGCGATGGGTTTGGTGTAGTCGAGGGCGGCGTGAGACTCTCGGTAGGCATGAAAGGTGCCTATGTTAACCGCCTTGGAATGCCTCAGCACCGCTAAAGGCAGCGCCGGGGATAAGGGTTCGTGGGCGTGAACGATATCGAAGCGCTCCTGCTTGAGGATGCGCTTTACGCGAAAGTAGAGCCTCGGCGAGAGGCTGACGCGGGCAATGGAGCCCGAGTAAGGCACCGGGATCACCCTGCTGGAGGCGACGATCAGGTGGTCGGGCAGATATTCCTCGTCGGCCGAACAGGGGGCGATGACACGCACCTCGTAGCCCCACTGGCGGAAGTGCTTGTCCAGTTGGGAGATGTGCTTAACCACTCCGCCCGGGTAGAGGTAATCGTAAGGAGATACCAGAGCGATCTTCATCGGTCCCCCGCAGGCTTCGGGACTCAGCGGCCTTGGCGCGAGGTCAGCCCCCGCAGCGCGCGACGGATGTGTTTGCGGGGCAGGAGCACCAGGCTGCGCCAGAGCTGCTCGCCCGCGCTGGAGAGCATCTGGCGATGTTCCGCCCAGCCCAAGAGTTCCCCCTGCGCCTCGGTGGTTCCTTCGCGCAGCGCTCGCCGGAAATCGTCCGCGTTGCGACCTGGGAAGACTGTGTAGCTTCGGCCGATATGTTCCCAGAGGTGGGCGTCGCTGCCAGCGAACTCGCCCAACCCGAACTCACGGCGGTTGAGGGCCATCGCTTTGCGGTAGGTGACCCGGCCGGCCAGACTGGGGTTGAATACCTCGATGCCCCACACCACCGCTCGCAGGTGCGGATCGCTCAACAGGCGGCGGATGCCCCGCTGGCCCAGGCTGCGTGTCAGCCAGCTCATGGGATGAGGGATGACGCAGAATCCTCCCTGCGCGGCCACCCGCTCGATGGTGCGCGCCAGGGGCTGGAGCATGCGAATGGGCTTTTCGATGTCGTAGGCCAACAGGTGCCCCTCCAGGGTGGTGATCTCCACCCCGACCATGACTTGGAAGCGATAGGTTTTGTGCGCGGCCAGCTCGCGCGCCTCCAGCGAGCCCTCCAGCATATCGTGATCGGCGATGGCGATCAGGTCTAGATCGGTGTGGGCCTCGACGTGTTCCAAGATCTCTGGGACGCTGGCCAAGCCGTCGCTGGCCGTGGAGTGGATGTGCAGATCGGCCTTGCCCATGGCTCAGCCCCTCTCGGTATTATCTCGCCAAAGGGGGTAAAACATCAACCACTGGTCCGGGTGCTGGCGGATCGCTTCTTCCAGCGCGGCCACCACCTTGGCCAGGTTGGCGCGCACGTCCCATTGGAAATCGCCGCTGAGCTCCAGGGCGATGGGATCGATCTTGGCCAGGAAGCTGTTATCGGGCAAACGGATTCCAAGGCCCACCGCCAAGGCCGCCCCGGTGCGAAGGGCCAGCTGCACCGGCCCGTCGGGGAGACGGGCCGGTGCGCCGAAAAAGTCAATAACCATCCCGCTGCCGGTGATGTCCCGATCGACGGCCACCCCCACCACCTCATTGCGTTTCAGAGCCCGCACTATGCTGATCAGGGGCCCGTCCACTGGAACCAGCCGGACCCCCCGTCGCTGGCGCAACCGACGCACGTATTCGAACAGCCTCTCCGGCTGGAGGCGCTCCGCGGGGGCGGTGAAGCGGTACGCGAAGAGGGGCGCCACGTGCATAAAAGCATCGGGGCTGCCCAGGTGAGCGGTCGCCAGAACCAACCCTTTGCCCCGGGCCAAGGCGCGCTCCACCACTTCCAGCCCCACCACCTGCAAGCGAGCCTGCAGCTGTTCATCGGGGAGGCGGTGGAAATGGAAGAGCTCGTAGTAGTTTTTGAGCGAGTTCTGGAAAACCCGGCGGGCGATGGGTCGAAGCTGGCCCGCAGGCACCTGAGAACCCAGGACGTGAGTCAGGTTCTCCAGAACCACGCGGCGCGCCCGTCGATCCAGGAAGTAAACCAGGCTGCCCATAAGGTCCGTCAGGGGATAGCCGAGGCGAGAGGGAATGAAGGGGGCGATGAACCCCACCAGGCGATAGAGCAGATATTGGCCCATCCTTAGCAGGCCTCAGGTCCTCGCGGGCCACATGCGGCGGAACATATACCACTGGTCCGGGAAGCGGCGAATCAAGCCCTCCTGGATCCGCGCGATCTCCTGGGTGAGCCGCCGCA
>JACPWV010000145.1 GCA_016196905.1 Chloroflexota bacterium
CCGCCATCACCTGCGCGGGGATGATCTTGCTGGCTAAGGATATCGGGCGCGAGCAGCCCCTGATTGGGGTTATGGACACGCGGGTGGAGCGCAACGCCTTCGGCCGCCAGGTGGATTCCTTCGAGGCCGACCTGGAGGTGCCCGCCCTGGCCACGATCGATCCACAGGAGGAGAACCGGCCCTTCCGGGCCGTCTTCATTCGCGCACCCATCATCCATCAAGTGGGAAGAGATGTGGAGGTGTTGGCGCGGCTGGACGATGGCCGGATCGTGGCCGCGCGGCAAGGCGTGCTCTTGGCCACCGCCTTCCACCCTGAGCTGACCGAGGACACGCGCTTTCATCGCTATTTTCTGCGCCTGATCGACGCGCAGCCGAATCGCGCGGAGGTCCTGGTTGCGGAATCTGGGAACGTAAGCAGGAGGTGAGCCCGACGCCCGGAGGCGATGCTACGCAGGGCACACCTATAGCCTGAGGACCGAAGCGTAGGGAGGACGGGAAGGTCGGTATCCTGAAGGGCGCGTGTGGTTGTGCCGCGTGCCATGTGCGGCATCATGGAGTGTGGGGAAAGCGGGAGGACCGACACCGATCCCGACGTCTTCGGGACTAGGGTCGGTCTTTTGCCCAGAGAGTATTGTGTCGAGCTCTCACGCGTGAGGCAAGGTCGATAACGCTATGGTCAAGGCTTTCAGCCTGCTGGACATCGCGCTCCTCTATTCGCTGAGAGGCCAAGGGACTTATCTGGACTTGGAAGGGGTTCTGTGTGGCTTCCAGCCCCCCCTCCTCTCCGCCTTGGTTGGCCTCCTGTCCCTGTCCGAGGCTGGCCCTTCGACTTACGTGTTGGCCGAGGAGGTGAACGGCCAGCCGCTGCGCGGGTTCGTGCAGGGGCGGGCCGGGGGGACGGAATGCGATGTGCTCTTCATCGCTCCCGCGATGCCTGCCTCAGGCGGGTCCCCCCTAGCCGAGAGGGTCTGGCGCGTGCTCCTGGAGCATTTATGCGTGCAGCAAGGGGAACAAGGCGTGCAGCGCATCTTCGTCAAGGTGCGCAACGACGGATCGGCCGCGGCGGAGACGTTGCGCCAACTTGGCTTCGGTGCTTATGCCCGCCGCCACATCTTTCGACTGAGCAGTGTGCCCTCCTGGGAGAGCCTCCCGGGGGAATCGCTCCTGCGCCCGCGTCGCCCCGAGGACGACTGGGGGCTGCAGCGTCTCTACAGCACGGTCACTCCCCGACCCATCCAGCAGGCGGAGGGGTTCGATCGTCAAGCGGAGGGCCCGGCCAGCACCGCCCTCTACGGGTTCGGCCGGGAGCCTGCCCGTGCTTGGCTATCCGAGCGAGGCGGGGAGATCACCGCCTATTTTCGATTGTTGCCCGGCCGCTGGGGGCATTGGCTCAAAGCGATGCTCCATCCCGATCTGAGGGATGAAGGGATTCCGCTGGTTCGCGCAGCGCTGAACCTCTTCAGCGAGATGCCCCCGCGCCCCCTCTACTGCGGTGTGCGCGAGTACGAGGTGGGGCTCAAGAACGCGCTGATCGAAGTGGGCTTCCAGCCCTACGCCGACGAGTTGCTCATGGTTAAGCACACCACGGCCCGCGTAGAGGTGCCCGCCTTCGAGCTCGCCCCCGAACTGGAGAAGAAAGCCAAGCGCGTTCCTACCGTCTCGGAGTCGCGCCCACAAGCCCGGGACAGTTAGGGTGAGGGTAAGCATGCGGCTGGAAATCACCGACGATCTGGATGCCTTGCTGGGGGTGATCCCGCCCGACTTGGCCGAACAGGTACGCGCCCAAGGCGAATTTGATAAATTGCTGGAGGTGGTCCTGGATCTGGGACGCCTGCCCGAGGCTCGCTACCTGGAGCGGGAAGCCGTGCTGCGCCAGACTGAGGTGACCGAACAAGATCTAGAATACGTGGTCGCCCGCATCGGCGAGTTCGGCGACGACAATCGCGCAGGCATCCCGCGCACCCTGCACCGCACCTCGGCCATCCGTAACCGGCGAAGCAAGATCGTGGGCCTCTCCCTGCGGGTGGGCCGCGCGGTCTACGGCACGGTGGATATCATCCACGATCTGGTGGAGTCGGGCAAGAGCATCCTGCTGCTGGGCCGGCCGGGGGTGGGCAAGACCACCATGCTGCGGGAGGTGGCCCGCATCCTGGGCGAGAAAAAGCGGGTGGTGATTGTGGATACCTCCAACGAGATCGGAGGCGACGGAGACATCCCCCATCCGGCCATCGGCCGAGCGCGTCGCATGCAGGTCAAAACCCCGCTGCTGCAGCACGAGGTCATGATCGAGGCTGTGGAGAACCACATGCCTGAGGTGATCGTCATCGACGAGATCGGGCGCGAGTTGGAAGCGGCCGCCGCCCGCACCATCGCCGAGCGCGGGGTGCAGCTAGTAGGCACCGCCCACGGCAACACCCTAGAGAACATCATGCTGAACCCCACCCTGGCCGATCTAGTCGGTGGGATCCAGGCAGTGACCCTCAGCGACGAGGAGGCCCGCCGACGGGGAACCCAGAAAACGGTGTTGGAGCGCCGGGCACCTCCCACCTTTGATGTGGTGGTGGAGATTCAGGATCGAGAGCACCTGGCGGTGCATCACGACGTGGCCGAGGCGGTGGATGCCATCCTGCGCGGTCGCTCCCTCCCTGCCGAGGTGCGCTACCGCGATGAGAAGGGCGAGGTCCGGACCGAGCGAGCGCTCCTGCCGCGCGAAGAACTCACGCCGGAGATGGCCTCCACCCTGGGGGCCCGTCGGGGGGCCGCCATGCCCCTGCGCACCGTGCGTGTCTACCCCTATGGGATCAACCAGAGCTCGCTGGTACAAGCGGCGCGAGGGATGGGCCTGCCCGTGGAGATCGCCGAGGAGTTGGGCCAGGCCGACGTGGTCTTCACCCTGCGCAGTTACTATCGGCGCCGGCCCCCCTCTATCGTGGAGGCCGAGCGAGGAGGTGTCCCGGTGTACGTGTTGCGTAATAACACCCTGCGCCAGATGGAGAGTTCCTTAGCCGATGTCTTCGGTGTTCAGGTGCGGGTGGATCCCTTCGCCTCGGCCTTGGAGGAGACGCGGGTGGCCATCGAGAGGGTGTTGGCGGGGGCACGTTCGGTGGAGCTCTCGCCGCAGAACGCCTTCATCCGCCGCCAGCAGCATGAGCTGGCCAAGCGTGCTCAGCTCCAATCGCGCAGCAAGGGCAAGGAGCCCCGCCGGCGGGTACAGATCTTCAAAGACCAGGCCTTCGCGGAGGAGGGTGAGTAGCGCGTGAATAGCAGCCACCTGAATATTCAGGTGGCCACCTAAATATTATGGTGGGCATAGACGTGGAGGAGTCGGGACTGCGGACGCATGCAAGCAGCAATTCTTGGTTTCATTAAAATTTTTATTGGAGCCATCTTCGGATATTTAGGAAGGTGGTATCAAGACCGCCCAAACAGGGCAGAGGTCAAAAAAGAGAAGCATTTCCATGCTGCTGCCGGATTTCCAAATCCGGCAGCAGCGCCGGCGGTTGTCCGAGCAGCTAACCATGTCGATATAAGGGGGGCGACGAATAGAGCACGGAGAGGCGGGCGAAAACCTCCGATGGATATGCACCCCGGATCGAGGGGATCACTCCTCGCCTAGAGCGCTGGATTCGCCCTCACCTAAGGAGCTCTCGATCTCCTCAGGGTTCTCGCCGGCCTCCAGGCGATCGACCATCTCGTCGAACTCAGGGCCCAGCTCCTCGCCGCCCATCTCCTGGCCCATGCGCCGCATCGAGCGGGCCATGCTGCGCGGATCGTTCTCATCCACATCCGCAAAATGGGAGGGATCGGCCAGGCTCTCCAAGCGGCTCTCCTCCGAGCGGAGCACCGCCACCCGCGAGATGAGGCGCTTGACCTCCCGGCTCTCGCAGCGGGGACATTGGGGGGCGCTCTCGTCGGAGAAGGAGCGCAGCAGTGAGAAGCGGCGTTTGCAGTTTAGACAGCGATACTCGTAGATCGGCATGGACGGATTACCTTTTATTATATCGTTATCCATGAGCGCGACAAGTAGCTGCATGGATCTAATAATGGGGGAACGGGTGCCCGCAGCCTTTGCACGATCGCCTCGGCGACACACCGGCAGCCCTCGACCCTAACCTTAGGTGGCCCTCGATCTCCAGGAGCCAGGCCCATGAGAGCCCCACCTTCCGACATCGATGATCAGATCCGCCCCTTCGCCGAGCCGCCCCCTCTGCTGATCGTCCTCTCCGGCCCCTCAGGGGTGGGGAAGGATGCGGTTCGCAAGGGGCTGGAGGCCTCCGGCTATCCCTTTCACTTCGCCGTCACCTGCACCACCCGCCCCCCACGCCCCAACGAGACTCCCGGGGTGGACTATTACTTCATCTCCGAACAAGAGTACATGCAGCGCTTGCGTCGCGACGAACTCCTCGCCCCCGCGGTGGTCTACGGCAATCGCTACGGCACCCCCAAACAGGATGTGCGCCAGGCCCTGGCCCGCGGCGAGGATGTGCTGCTGCGGATCGATGTGCAGGGAGCTCGGGCGATGAAACAGCTGACCCCCCAGGGCATCTTCATCTTTCTGCTGCCCTCCTCACTGGAGGAGTTGATCGGGCGCATCCGCCGGCGCCGCACCGAAGGCCGGCCGGAGGGCACCTGGGCCAGGGCGAGGGAGTGATGGTCCGTGCCGTGGCGCAGGAAGACCATCCCCTTTTCGTTGCGGTCGGAAACCTGGAACCCCAGAA
>JACPWV010000146.1 GCA_016196905.1 Chloroflexota bacterium
TGGACACCGGCCGTGCCCTTTTCGCCTATCGGGTGGCCTTGACCGACGCGGCCTTGGAGATCCTGGCCGCCCAGAGTCCGCTGGGGTCGGCCTCTGGCTCTGTGGCCAACCCTTAAACCGCGCATCTTAGCAGGGAAGGGGAGGCGATGATGAACTCGCCGCGAGAATATTCGGCCGGGCGCCGCTTCATGGGCCGCTTGTCCCCGGGCTCCGATCTTCTGCAAAGTTTACAATCCTTCTGCCGCCAGCGTGGCATCGCCGTGGCTTCCTTCCAATTGATCGGTGCGGTGCGCTCCGCCCGCATTGCCTTTTACGATCAGCGCCACAAAAAGTATGGCGAGCTGGCCATCGATCGCGCCATGGAGATCGTTAGCTGCAGCGGCAATATCTCGCTGCGCGACGGGCAGCCTTTCGTTCACGCGCACATCTCTTTGGCTGATGAGGAAGGCCACAGCCGGGGCGGCCATCTGCTGCCCGGCACCATCGTCTTCGTGGCCGAGGTGGATGTGCAGGAATTGCTGGGAGAAGCTCTGGTTCGCACGCCCGACCAGGAGACCGGACTCCCACTATGGAAGATCGAACCCTAGGCTACTAGAGCTCTGGAGGGGGTTGCCCATGGAGATCAAGATCGTAGGCGTGGTTGGCTGCGGACTGATGGGCTCGGGCATCGCCGAGGTGTGCGCCCGGTCCGGCTTCTCGGTCGTGGTTCGGGAGATCAACCCGGAGCTTCTGCAAAAAGGGCTCGATCGCATACAGAGTTCGATGGCCAAAGCCGTGGAACGGGGCAAGCTCTCGGCGGCCGATCGGGATGCGGCCTGGGTGCGCATTCGGGGGACGACGGAGATGAAGGAATTCGCCGGGTGCGATGTCGTCGTCGAGGCCGTGGTCGAAAATATGGAGGAGAAGAAAAAGGTCTTTGCCGATCTCGATCGGATCGCCGGGCCCTACACCGTCCTTGCTTCCAACACTTCCTCGCTGAGCATCACCGCCATGGCCTCCGCGACCCACCGCCCAGAGCGGGTGCTGGGCATGCACTTCTTTAACCCTGTGCCGCGGGCGGTCGAGGCGGGGCTCGCGACGAAGGAAGATATCGACATGGGAGTCAAGTTGGGCCTCAACCACCCCATGGGGCCCATCACCCTCCTGGACTTCGTGGGGCTGGACACCACGCTCTTCATCGCCGATGCCATGTACGCGGAGTTAAAGGACTCTCGTTACGCCGCGCCGCCCCTGCTGAGGCAGATGGTTACGGCCGGGCGCCTCGGTCGCAAAGTGGGCAAGGGATTCTATGACTACTCATAACGGCCGCAGGTCGCTGGACGCTCTTTAGGAGGCAGACATGGCTTATCGAAACATCCTCGTCGAACGAGAGGACAAGATCGCCATCGTCACCATCAACCGGCCCCAGGTGATGAACGCTCTGAGCGCGGAGACCCTGGGTGAACTAGAACAGGTGGTGGGCGAGCTCGAAAGTGCCGCCGATGTTCGGGCGGTGATTTTCACCGGCGCCGGCGACAAGGCCTTCGTGGCCGGGGCTGATCTCCACGAATTCCCCCCGACCAACGCCGAGGAGGGTCGGGCTGCCGTTGAGCGGGTTCAGAATCTGTTCTTCCGGATCGAGCGCATGGGGAAACCGGTGATCATGGCCATCAACGGGTTCGCTGTAGGGGGCGGGTGCGAGCTGGCCATGGCCGGGGACATCCGCATCGCCTCCGAGCGGGCCCAGCTGGGCCAGCCGGAGATCGATCTGGGCATCCTCCCCGGTTGGGGAGGTACGCAGCGCCTACCTCGTCTGGTCGGGAAAGGCATGGCCAAGTATTTGATCTTCTCCGGGGAGCGGCTGAGTGCCCAGGAGGCGCAGCGCATCGGTCTGGTGGATTTCGTCGTCCCCCCCGATGAGTTGATGGCGGAGGCCAAAGCCCTCGCTCGCAAACTCGCTGAGAAACCCCGCATCACCATGGCCCTGGCCAAGAAAGCCATCGAGGAGGGGCTGGAAGTGGACCTGGAGCGGGGCTGTGTCATCGAAGCGGCCTATTTCGGGCTGACCTGTGCTACCCAGGATCGCATCGAGGGGGTGAACGCTTTCTTAGAGAAACGTCGCCCCCACTTCGTAGATCGCTAATCCAGAACCATGCGCAGCGACTTCAGGATCCGGCCTGCCCGGCCCCAGGATAAGGAAGCGGTGCTGGAGTTCACCCGCCACACTTGGGGCGAGGAAAATGGAGATTACATCCCCGAGGTCTGGGACGCGTGGTTAGCTGATCGCCAGGGCCGCTTTTTGGTGGCTGAGTTGGAGGGCCGCCCGGTGGGCATCGGGAAGGTGACGCTGCAGGGGGAGGGTGAGTGCTGGCTGGAGGGGCTGCGGGTGGCTCCCCAGTACCGCGGCAGCGGGATCGCCCACACCCTTCAGCTGGAGGCGACCAAAGTGGCGCGGGAGTTGGGGGCACACATCGTGCGCTTCGCTACGGCCTCCTGGAACGAGGCGGTGCAACACATGGCCCAGGAGGACGGTTTCAGTCGGGTAGCGCGCTTTGCTTATTACGAAGCGGCGCCCGATCCCGACCAGGCCGGGAGGCGGGCACGCGAGCCGTTCGTCCTGGAGGAGCGCGTGCTGCCGGCTCTGCGCAGGGCCAGCCACGAATCGCAGTACTTGCTCGCCAGCCAGGGGCTGTACGCCATCGGCTGGAGCTGGCGGGCACTCAGTGTGGAGCGCCTGCGCCAGCATTTGAAGAAAGGTGAAATACTGGCCTATATTGGCCCCGGAGGCGGGGTGGATGCCTGGGCCATCCTCACCTCTCCCTGGGGGAGCTCCGCAGCATGGGTGAGTTTCTTGGACGGCGCACCCGCTGCTGTGGAGGAACTGTCGCAGATTGTGCGCGGTCGCGCCGGGCGTGCCGCTGCCAAAGAGGTGCAGGCCATGTTCCCCATCGATTGGGAGCACTTGCCGCTCCTAGAGGAGTTGGGCTACCAGCGGGAGATGGACGCCGAGCTCTGGGTCTTCGAGCAACGTTTTGCCTAGGAGGTTTAGTGAAGCGGGATCGTATCACCTCCTGGATCTTCGATCCCCAGCACGAGCGCATGCCCCGCGAGGCGCTGCGCCAGTTGCAACTCGTGCGCCTCCAGGAGACTCTGGCGCGCGTCACGGAACGGGTGCCCTTTTATGAGCGGCTTTTTAAGGAGCGCGGGATCGAGGCGGGCGATATCCGATCGCTGGACGATCTTCGCCGCTTGCCCTTCACCACCAAGCAGGATCTGCGCGACAATTACCCCTTCGGCTTTTTTGCGGAGCCCTTGAGCGAGGTGGTGCGCATCCATGCCTCCAGCGGAACGACGGGAAAACCCACCCCCATCGGCTACACATCCAAGGACATCCAGACCTGGGCGGGCCTGGTGGCGCGCATCATCGCCGCCGCGGGGGTGACGCAAGAGGACGTGGCACAGGTGTCCTTCGGGTACGGGCTGTTCACCGGCGGATTGGGGCTGCACTACGGGCTGGAGAAGATCGGCTGCGCGATCGTCCCGGTGGCCAGCGGAAACACCCCGCGGCAGCTCCTGGTGATGCAGGATTTTGCCACCACCGTCCTGGTGTGCACTCCCTCCTATGCGCTTTATCTGGGCGAAATGGTGCGCGAGCAAGGCCTAAAAGGAAAAATCAAGCTGCGGCGGGGTTTGTTCGGGGCGGAGCCCTGGAGCGAGGGGGTGCGCCAGCGCATCGAGGAGGACCTGGGCATCCTGGCCTACGATAACTACGGGCTCAGCGAGATCATCGGCCCGGGCGTTTCGGGGGAGTGCCAGGAGCGCCAGGGCCTGCACATCAACGAGGATCACTTCCTGCCCGAGGTGATCGATCCAGACAGCGGAGAAGTGCTTGAGGACGGTGAGAGGGGCGAGTTGGTCTTCACCACCCTCACTAAGGAAGCTTTCCCTTTGATCCGCTACCGCACCCGGGACATCGCTGTACTCGACCCCGAACCTTGTCCCTGCGGACGGACCTCTGTGCGCCACTCGCGGGTCACTGGCCGAACGGATGACATGCTCATCATCCGTGGGGTCAATGTCTATCCTTCCCAGATCGAGCACGTCCTCACCAAGATCCAGGGAGTGGAGCCTCATTATCAGCTGATCGTCACCCGCGAGGGAGCCCTGGATAACCTGGAGGTCCAGGTCGAGTTGAACAGCTCTCTCTACGAGCAGGGGGCTACCTCGCGCCTGGCTCAGCGCATCGGCGAGGAGCTGAGGGCGGTGCTGGGCTTGCGGGCGCAGGTCTCCATCGTGGCGCCCGGAACCATTGCCCGTAGTGAGGGCAAGGCCCGGCGAGTGATCGATAAAAGGCAGCTGGTAGCGGAGAGCAGGTAGCGGGTCGGTTCGTGCTGGTTTAAAGCACACCTCGGGATGCGACTCGAAGGGCGCACCGTCCGATCCTGGGAGGAGATACCGAGAGCGCAGCACGCAGGTATGTATCGATGAAACTCGACCTGGAACTCTATCGCAAGGAAGTGTTGGTCTCCCGCGAGCCGTGGGTGCGGCTGAGCTTGATCGATATCGCGCCGGAGAACCCTCGGCGCACCTTGGTCTTTGTGCACGGCTTCAGCGGGCGGGCCCTTCAATGGGAGCATCAGCTGCGCGCCTTCTCCGAGGAAAGCCGGGTGCTGGCCGTCGACCTGCGCGGCCACGGCCTCTCTGACGCCCCTGAGACTTCCTACAGCATGGAGGAGATCCTGGGCGACCTGGAGTCCATCCTGGAAGCGCTGGGGATCTCGGAGAAGATCGTGCTCCTCGGCCACTCCTTCGGCGGAGCGGTGGTCTCCAGCTTCGCAGTAGCCCATCCCGAGAGGGTGGAGAAATTAATCCTCATCAGCGCGTCCAGCGATTTCACCCTGCGTCGGCTCTACCGCTGGGCCTTCCGCCTGCCCGCTTCCCTGGTGGAGTTCATCCGCCGACTCCTCCCCCAGAGGTTGATCTACCCACCCGCCCATGTGCTCAAGCGTTTCTATGCCAACAACCTCCGCGTTTGGAACGGCCGGGGTGTTCTGCCTCAGCTGCGCGCTCCCACCCTGGTGATCACGGGACAGCGCGACCTGGCTTTTCCTCAGGCAGCCTATGCAGCCGTGGCGGAGCTCATTCCCGGATCCC
>JACPWV010000152.1 GCA_016196905.1 Chloroflexota bacterium
AGCGCCTCCAGCGTCGGCTCGCCGCCCCGCGCCTCCGCCATCTCCTGTGCCCGCTGCCACAACATCCCCGGCCCATGCCGCGGGTAGTGGAACTCGTCGATCAAGGTCTTGATCGAACCGCCCTTGGGCTTCAAGATGGCGTTCAGCACCGCCGCGGGCAAGGATAGGCCGCGGATGCGCTGTGCCGCCCATTCGGCCTTGATCTCCGAACAGGGAATGCCCCACACCTTCTCGGTGTAGGTCTTGAAGAAGATGCGGTACAGGCGTGGGCCAAAGCGATTGGATACCCATTCCTCGAACGTCTCTTCCCGAGGGTGGGGGAAGAGCTGGGAGCGGATATAGCTCAGCAGGATCAGCGCGCTCTCGATCATCCCCAATCCGCTCAGGGCGTTGAAGAAGCGCAATGGGTAGTAGAAGTACTTGCCGTTATAGTAGATGCGCGAGAGTCGCGGGCGGCGCAAGAAATCCTCACCGAGTATTTCCTGCCAGAGGGCCTGGACCTCCTCTACCTTGGTGAAAAAGCGATGCCCTCCCATGTCCACCCGGTAGCCTTGGTAGTTCTCCGTGCGGGCCAGCCCCCCCACCGTGTGGCTTTTCTCGAGCACGATGGGTTTCACGCCCTGCTTGATCAACTCGTAGGCCGCCGTCAAGCCAGCCGGCCCGGCGCCGATCACGATCACCTGGTTGAGATGCATGGGCTTGACTTCCGGGTGGACAGGGTTCAAGGCGAACGATCCTTTCCCCGCGCCGGTTCAAGTAACCCTCGTTCCAAAGAGGAGACGCTTGGGGGCGACAGCTTATTTTATCTCAAACCTCAAGGACTGACGAAGATCGTTCCCAAGGGGATCTCATCCACGGGCAGGTGCGCCCCCCGGCCGTCGAACGCTGGCAAACGGATACCCGAGTTGGCTTCGTATAGACCCACGGACAGCGTGTATGTCCCTGGCCGGGCTTGAGCTGGCACGCGCAGCCCATGCATATCTTGGAGCTCTTCGCCAGCGCTCCAGCGCGAAGTGGGATAATTTCCTCCGCGCGGAGGGCCGTCGCCGGTAGCTACCAGCGCCCCAGCGGAGTCGAGCAGGTGGACGAACACCGTGTAGTCACGGCCGGGTTGGCTCACCACCCGCCAACACAGTCTCACCCAGATCATCTCCTCAGGCTCGGCTCGGATGGGTTCGATGGCGAAGCCCTCCAGGTAGATCGCCTCGCCTAACTGGAAGCTGGCGGGCGAGGATGCCGCGCACCTCGCCCCAGGCCAGGCCAGCCTGACTTCCCCCAGGGAGACCCGGTCCCCCGCCGAGCCCAGCGCCGGATGGACCGCCCAGGTTTCTGCCGACTCCCCCCGCACGTGCAGCATCACCCGCGCCAGCGTCGGCGTATCCGTCGACGCGGCGACCAGGGGTGTGATCTCAGCCACGACGATGGGACCGCTCCTCCACACCGTGGTCGGATACACGCGGCTGCCCAGGATGGCTTCGGCCTGGCCCACGGGGACACCGTCGGGTCGGGTTAGGACGACCACCGCTCGGGCGTCTTCGTCGATGGCGTCGAGGGCGCGCCAGGAGGTGGTGATGGGCAGCGGATGGCCGGGCTCCACGCGCGCGGCTCCCACCTGGTAGCCAATCAACTCAAGCGCCTCGCCGAATCGCACCGAGGTGGGGGTTGCCTCAGGGGGCAGCTGTTGAGCGGCCAGCAGGGGCGGCGCGTAGGCCGGGTGGATGAGGGCAAAGGGAGCCGCCAGCGAGATAGCCGCCAAGCCCGCGGCGGCCGCGGCCAGGGCTCGGGGAGTCCAAGTCAGGATGCCGGCGGCCAGCAGCAGGCCGATGGGCGCAGCCGCTGGGTATAGAAGCCGGCCTTCGATCTCGAAGGTGATCAGTGCATAGCGCCCAGCCAGGGCCAGGATCAAGGCCAGCCAAAACGTGGCCAGGGTGGCCGCGCTGCGATTGACTTCTCGCCATTCCCTGCTCATCGTCCGGCGCATGAGCCCCATCAGCACAGCCAGGCTGAGGAGGCCGAGGCCTAAGCCTAGGGCATGGCTCTGTGGGATGTTGAAGTCGGCCCAGTAGGTCGACCACAGGCCGATCGCATCGCTGAACAGCTGGGCAAGGGTGGGGGTGGGGCGGGCACCCCCGATATGGAGCAACCACAGTTCCCAGGTCAGCGGGTCACCGTACAGCAGCCCATTGCGAAGATACCACCAGCCGCCGGTCAGGAGCGCCACGCCCCCCGAGAGGAGCGCATCGCGAACCGCGATTTGCCAGCGGCGGGTGCGCCATGCCTGCAGCGCGATGGCCAGCAACACCAGCCCCAGTTGCAGGAACCCGCCCAGTTTGGCCAGCAGCCCGGCACCGGAAACCAGCCCGAGGAAAATGGCCCAGCGCGGGTCGTTGCGCTCCGTCCAACGCATGGCTCCGTACAAGGTCCAGGTGGCGGTCGCTGCGGCCAGGGCATCGTTGTTGATGGTGCCATGCATGAAAATGAACTGTGGCGTGAACCCGACCAGCCCGGCTGCCCCCCAGGCGAGCGCCGGTTGATTCGGCACGACCTGGCGCACCACGGCGTACACGCCCAGCACGGTGAGTGCCCCGAGCAAGACCGATACCCAGCGAGCCAGGTGGGCGGCCAGCACCGCCCCCCGGTAGGGGAAGTCCTCGTGCGGAGTGTGGATAAAGAGGTTGGGTCGGTCGCTGCTCGCGCCTGGGGTGATGGCCGGGTTAGCCAGATTGAAGCGAACGAAGCCGGGGAAATCGCTGCGATCGATGGGCGCGACCAGGGCGGCGGTCAACCAGTAGTACAGGGGCGGGTGGAGAGCCGCGCGCAGTTCGGTCTGGGGAGCCTCGCTGGAGAACACCGGCAGTTCATTCCCATCGGCCAGCCAGTCGATGTAGGTGAAATGCCAGATCTCATCGGGAGCCTCGAACAGAGGGGTCACCACACTGTACAGTGTGCCCAAGACGAGGAACGCCGCGACGATCCATACGATGGGGCGGCTCATGGGCCCTCGATGAGGATGGAGGTGGGCAGGCTGAAGGCGTCACCACCCCCCCGCAGCGGGACCCGGATCAGTGTATCCGAATCGTACAGGCCGACGATGAGCGTGGCTGGCCCCTGGTAATTAGGATCGACGATGGCCAAAGGGTGAGGGTCGGCGATGATCTCACCCGGGACCCAGGCCGGGGTAGGTCGGCGGTTGAAGTTGGGCGGGCCATCGTGTTGGGCCACCAAGTGTCCGTCGGGTGCCAGCGCTTGGGCGAAAACGGTGTGGCGGGTTGGAATGCGATCCATGTTCGTTGCGCGCCAGTACAAGGTGAGCGTCAACGGCCGCCCGGCTTGTAACCGATCGCTGGACAGGGCATAGCCGATCAACTCGGCGAAATCCCCGAAGCGCGCGCGGACGCGCTCGGCCGCCGCGGGTGGCTCAAAGGACAGCTGGGACAGGTCCGGCATCAGGGTGGCGGCCGTGGCGGAGCGATCACCGATGCGGACCTCGAGCACGATAGGCTCACGGCGAGGCGGATAGATCAGGGCTCGACTATCGAGGATGGCTTCGCCGACTCGCCAGCGGGTGGTTGGATAGTCAGGCTCGAACAGCGGCAGCTCGTGCACCGCCCACACTCGGCTCGAGCGCAGCTGCACCACTGGACGGTGGGCCGGCAGGCCCTCGGCGGTTGCCCTCCAACGCAGGATCACTCGGATCGATTGGGCCGGCGCGGGCTGCGCTGGCCACACCGCGATCCCTTCCAGCTGCAAGCCATCCACGCTCAGCGGCTCCTGGGGGGAGCGCAGGCCCAGGTTGGCCAGCACACCGTAGGGATCGGCATCCGGGCCCAGCATGCGTTCGACCTGAACGTACCCCAACGGCGCGTCCTCGTAACCTGCACGGGTCGGCACGCGGCGCAGGGTGTTGGCCTCGTATACTCCGATGGTCACTAGATACTCCCCGGGCGGAAGGCCCGCTGGGACGGGCAGGATCAGGTAATGGGCTGCCGCTTGACCCGGGACCCAGGCGTCGCTGGTCCGGCCCAGCGGGTCGAGGAGGGTCGCATCGCTGGCCGTCCAACGCTGCCCCGACCGATCCCAAAGCCCCGCCACCGCTCTGAGGGCCACCTCCGTCGGCGCCGTGGCCTGCCACTCTAAAGCCAGCCCCAACGCATCGCCGCCCTCTGCGCGCGAGGCGAGATCGAGCCCCGTCAATTCTACCTTCTCGAAGCTCACGGCCGCTGCTCGCCAGGCTGGCCCGGAAAGAGGCACCTCTCGTTGGTAGTGGCTGAGGGTATAGCCGCGGAAGGTTTTCCGCTCTAACAATATTCCCGAGCGCTCGAGGGTATACGGCCACAAGCCGCGCGCATCCTGCTGGGAGATGTGCCAGTGGACGGTCCAAACACCCTCGGCGTCTTGCGTGGCCGAGGCGAGCTGTCGAATGGTCGCTGCATCCTCGCGCTCTGTCACCATCTCCACTTTAGCCGGCCCGCGGTAATAATAAGCCATTGTATAATCGTTGTCTTCTACCAGGATCACCTCGCCAGCTCGGGCGTTGGCCTGCAGGTAGGCCGAGACGCCGCGCAGGTCATCCTTGGCATAGGCCGGTTCCCTCGCCACCCCCCAGCCGACCAGCCAAGTGGCCACGGCTGCCGAGGCCAGCACGGCCCTCCCCACTGCCGTCCAGGCCCGACCCGACCCGGGGGTGGCCAGGGCTGCCGCGCACAGGACGATCAAGGGCACCAGGAGTGGGAGGGTGTAGCGGGGATGGAAGGAGACTTGCCATACAGCCAAAGCAAAGGCCAGTCCTATGGCGAGGAGCGCAAAGGCGCTTAAGCGCGCCGCCCTATCCCAGTGCTGGGAGCGCCACAGGATAAAGGTGGGAAGGACAAGCGTCAGGGTCAGCCAAACTGTAGCCAAGGCCCACAGCGTTGCCTGCCTATAGTCTAGATCGCGAACGCCGGCTGCCCACAAGACGACCACTTGGTGCAGAAAGCTGCCCCAATCGGGCGCGCGCTCTGCGGCCCCGCGCACACTCGACTGTGGATCTAAAAACGCCCCCAGCCAGGCGGCGAATAGCGCCAGGGCCACCAGTTGGGCAGCCAGCCATCCGCGCAGCTCCGCGGTGGGGCGACGACGGATGGCATGCTCGGCCAGAACGATGAGGTTGGCAGCCCCGACCGCTGCTGCTCCGTAATAGTGAGAGAAAAGAAGAGCGATCTCGCCGATCAGCAAAGTGGCCCACCCCACAACGGGGAGCTGGCTCTTCCCAGCGGATGCGAGGGAGTGCTCGACCGCCAGCCAAAACGCGGCTGTCGCGGCGACCAGCAGCGCGTACATTCGCAATTCTTGCGAATAAGCGATCAGTGCTGGCGATGCCGCCGCCAGCGTCAGAGCGGTCAGGCCGGCGGTTCGCCCGCCGATGTGCCGGGCTAAGCGGTATACCAGGGGGAGCGTCAACACACCCAGGGACAGGGGCAGCATGCGCGCGGCGAACTCGCTCCAACCCGCCAGGGAGCCCCATCCCCGCAACAACAGGGGGAACAGGGGAGGGCTGCGGTCGTCTGCCAAGAGCGTCCAAAATGTGCTCCAGTCGTGGCGGGCCAGCTGGACACTAAAGGCCTCATCCCACCAGAACCCCTGGGATTCTAAACCCTGGAGCCGCAAGGCGAAGCCGCTCAGAACCAGGGCGAGCTCGGGCCATGGCCACCTCAGCCTGCTGTTCATCATGCCCGACCGCCCCACTCACCTCGCGCGATGCGCGCCATCTGATCCATGGGTGATCTCATACCCGGGCGAGCCTGGGTGTCAGCGCGGAGCTACCCCGCTGAGGGATGAGTTGCGCGGCCTCCGTGTACAGAACAGAGTCCCATCCGCAGGTTGCAGCCGGATGGGACTTCGCCTGGCCGAGCAACAAGCCCGCGGCGGGGGAGGCTTTTTAATAGGCATTCCGATCCCGAAAGATCTGGGTGAGGGTCTTGAGGACGATCTTCAAATCCAAGAGCAGGGACCAGTTCTCGATGTACCATAGATCGTACTTGGTGCGCTCGGCGATAGGAGCTTCCCCGCGCAGCCCATTGACCTGAGCCCAACCCGTCATCCCCGCCTTCTCCCGGTGCCGCTCCAGGTAGCGTGGCACCCTCTGCTTGAATTGTTCGACGAAGTAAGGCCGCTCCGGGCGGGGCCCCACTAGGCTCATCTCCCCCAGGAGCACGTTGATGAGCTGGGGCAGCTCATCCAGCGAGTAGCGGCGCAGGATGGTTCCCAGCCGGGTGCGGCGGGGATCGTCGCGCACGGCCCACACCGGACCGCTCTCGTGCTCAACCCCCGCGATCATGGAGCGGAACTTCAGCATGGGGAAGGGCTTCAGGTCCAGGCCCATGCGCTCCTGGGTGTAAAAGGCGGACCCCTTCGAGTCGAATTTGATCAGCACGGCGGTCAGCAGCAGCAGCGGGGAGAGCAGGACGAGGCCGATCCCGCTCCCCAGCACATCCACTAACCGTTTCAAGGTCAACTTCCAGCCACGCAGGGCGATGTCCTTGACCGTGAGCAAGGGCAGTCCGCCCAGGTCGCCCACGCTGATCTCGGCAGCCATGATCTGAAAGACATCGGGGAAGACCTTGATATTGACCTGTTGCATCTGGCATTCGGAGATGATCTCCAAAAGCTCATCGTGGGTGGCCTGGGGCAAGGCGATGATCACCTCATCGATGTGGTGAGTGCGGATCAGCTCGGCCAACTGGGAAGTACCGCCTAATAGGGGCGCCCCCAGATCCTCCCCCGACCGATCCCCGTTGCTGACAAAGCCCACCAAACGGTAGCCCAGGTGGGGGGCGCGTCGGATGGCCTCCCCGATGCTCCGTCCGGTCTCCCCCACGCCCACCACCAGCAGGCGCGCCTTGTCCATCCCGCGCTGGCGCAGGAGGGCGCGCAGGCGTGCGTGGAGCACCCGCCCGAAGCTCACCAAGAGGATGGTCAGCATCCAGGCATAGGCGATCATCAGGCGCGGGTAATCCAGTTCGTTCTTATACAGAAAAGAGGTGGCCGCCACCGCCACCACCGTCCCGATGGAAGTGGCAGCCAGGATGGAGCCGAGCTCATCTAGCAGGGAGGCGGCGCGTTGTCGATGGTAGAGCTTGTAGAGAAAGAAGACCGCCACCAGCGAAAGGACGTGCAAAAGCATCATCCCGCTATAGCGGCTGAAGGGCGGGATGTTGAGCGGGGGCGGGGTCTCGGTGTTGAGGCGCAGGTGGTAAGCGAAGAAAAAGGCCAGCCCCGCCAGCGAGGCGTCCAGGAGGAGCAGGGTCAGCACGAAGAACAGGTTGATCCGACGCTTCATCGCAGCAGCTGAGCCTCCTTTCCATCGAACTGGGAGCGCAGGATGGTCCGGCCCAGCTCCGGGCCCCCGCGCAGGAGAAGGCCCGCCAGGATCAGCCCATGCAGCCAGCGCGGGGTGGTGCGCGCGTAGTGTTTTTGGTAGAACAGGTACATGGCGCGATAGAACTCGCGGCGGGCGAGCGCCCGAACTTGTCGGCTGGCTTGGCGCTTGTAGTGAAGCACCACCACCCGTGGGTAGTAGAGCACGGACCAGCCGGCCGCCTTGGCCCGGTAAGCCAGGTCCAGATCTTCTCCATACAGGAAGAAAGACTCGTCCAGGTAGCCGATCTCCCCAAACACCTCGCCCCGGACGAGCATGAAAGCGCCCACCACCGAATCCACCTCGGCCTCTTGGTCAGGGTCCAGATAGGTCAGATTGTAACGGCCAAAGCGGCGACTGCGTGGAAACAACCGACTCAACCCTACCAGCCGATAGAAGGAGACCTGCGGGCTGGGAAAGGTACGCCGACAGGCCAGATCCAGTCGCCCGTCCTCCAGCACCAGCTTGGGACCGGCGATCCCCACCCGCGGGCGGGCCTCCATCAGAGACAGCATCTCGCGGAGCGCGTTGGGCGGCACCAGGGTGTCGGGGTTGAGCAGGAGGGAGTAGCGCGCCACACGCCGCCGCAGGCCGCGATTGTTGGCGCGGGCGTAGCCTTCATTCTCGGCATTCTCTAGGAGGTGGACGGGGGGGAATTCCTGGCGAACCAAGGCGGCGCTGCCGTCCTGGGAGGCGTTGTCTACTACGGTCACCTCGTAGCGGAGTTCGCCCTGGCTGGCGAAGAGGGAATGCAAGCAAGCCCGCAGGAGATCGCGCGTATTGTAATTGACGATGACGATGGAGAGGTCGAGCACCTCGGGATCCCAAGGTGATTGTAGCAAAGTTGTATCCCTCCGGTCAATCCCGAGGCGAGGGCCCCTGCGCCCTCAGCGAGGGGTGTCGCCAGCGCCACAGCGTGCCCACCGGATAGCCCAGCATCTTGGTGATATCACCCACCACCCGAATAATCGGCACCCAGACGATGGCCTCCAGTTTTTCAGCCGGTGAGGCCCCGCCCCATCGACCTCCTAGGCGTCGATACGGTACCCACAGGTAGATGATCCCTCCCAGGAATAAGAGACCCCACCACAGAATATGGGACGTCGCCCCCAGAACGAGCAGCGCCGGGCCGAGGATGAGGTAGGTCGCATAACGAATGGCGTGGCGGGCCCGCCACAGATCGGCCTTTCCATCCCCGCGGGCGTAGCGAAAATATTGGATGACGAAATCCCGTAGGTTTGATCGCGGGCGATGATAGGCGATGGCGCGCGGGGCGAAGGCGAAGCGGGCCCCGCTGCGGCGCAGTGCGAAATCGAAGACCAAGTCCTCGCAGTAATCCAGCCACTCCGGGTAGCCCCCGGCGCGCTCCCAAGCCTGGCGTCGAAAGGCGACCGAGCGGCTGGAGGGGTTGAATGCCTGTGGATCGATATCTCGTAACTCGGGCAGGGCGGTGGCGCCCAGGGCCAGCTCAAAAGGCGAACGGGGATCGGACAGGAAGAACCCGCTCACCACCTCGAGGGAAGGGTCTGCCTCCAAAGGACCCACGATGTGTTTCAGCCAACCCGCGTCCAGCCGAACGCCCGCGTCGGTGGAAGCGATCACCGCTCCGCGGGCGGCGGCGATGGCCGCGTTGCGCCCCTGGGCGATGTTGCACCCCTCGCGGCGCAGGAGCACGATGGGCAGGCGATCATGGTAAGCCTGCACGATCTGGGGGGTGCCATCCCGCGACCCGCCATCGACGATGACGATCTCTTCCGGCCTTCGCTCCTGAGCCAGCAGCGATTCGAGGAGGGGTCCGATGCTGGCTGCCTCATCCCTCAAAGTAAAGATGACTGAGACAGAGCCCCTTTCCGCCATGGCCTTACGATTATACCTCCATGGGCTGGGCCAACTAATCGGATATAATCCCTAACCACCAGGGGGTGCGATGTCCCTTCGCCGTTGGATGCTGCTGGGGGTCTTAGCTTTCCTGAACGGGATCGTCCTCGCCCTCCTGCTCCTGGTTGCCCGGGTTGTTCTTGACTCGCCCTGAGCCCGTGGGCGACATTATTCGATTCGGATGGGCAGCAGGAGAAAGCGCGTGTCGAGTGGCCCGCCTTCCTCTTGGACAGGCAGCCGCTCTCCGCTGATCCAGTGATACACCCCCACCGCGATACGATACTCCCCGGGTGGCGTGTCGGGCGGGAGGAGGACTCCCTCCCGGTCGAGGATCGTCTCTCCCACCGTCCAGGTGGTGGTGGGGAGAGCGCCTCCCCCCGGCTCGCTGTCCCTTTGGGCCACGATGCGCTCGGCCGAGTCCAGGACGTGGATGAACACCTTGTAGCGATCAGCAATGGGGCCCCGGGCGCGCCAGAACAGGGTCACTGGCACAATCTCACCTGGGGTGAGTCGGGTGCGCGGGAGATCGTAACCGAGGAACTCGATCTCCTCGCCGAGCAGGATCCGACGCAGATGGGTGATGCGGTCGGAGGGGATTTCCCCGGGAAGGCCGTAGAGCACCAGCCGCACCCCATCGAACCAGGTCTCCAGCGCTTTATATGCGTGCTGATCCAACCAGCCCTCGATGAAGCGGCCCGGGTCGCTCTCTTGGGTGGCCCACAGGATGGCGTAAAGCCGTTGATGCTGGGCTGCGATCTCCCCCAGTTGGGTCTGGGTGGCGATCGGATCGAGAGGCCGCTGGAGAGGCAAGGGGTAGAGAGGCAGCCCTTCTGCGTAATAGTAGGAAAAGATCTCGATCTGGGTGGGCGCGTTGAGCAGCACCGCGTCCCCGGGCCGGCCGTTTTCGGCGATGTAGCGGGCCAGCCCCCGGTAGTCGTCCAGCGCGTAGCGGGGATTGAAGTAATAGTTCTGGAGCGAGGCTAAGCTGGCCAGCGCTACTGGGATAAACAGTGCCGAGCTAAAAATCGAACGAGCCCGCGACGAGGTAAGCCATTCGCCGCCGATCCCGCGCGCCAGGAGGAGATAAAAACCCGGGCTGGCCAGGAGGAGCAGTTTAGGGCTCCAAGCGGGGCGTTGTATGGAGATCGCATAAAGCACTAAGGGAGGAATCAGGACGTACAACAAAGCGAAGAGCCTCGGCCGCAGCCCAGGGCCAGGTTTTTCTTCAATTCTTCCACGCGCTTGGGGGAGGAGCCCCACCCCCAAGATCCCTCCGAAAAGCCATAGCCAGGGTGCCCAACTCGCCTCAGCGGTCGTGCCCAAGCTGAGTACTCGCAGACTTTCCGTGGCCAAGAACTGGAGGGAGAACGGTTCGCTGATGGCCGGCCAGCGCTGGAGCTGTCCCCCGGCGATGGACAGCCAGGGCAGATAAAGAAGGGCCACCGTACCCTGGCCGGCAGCCCACCCCGCGATGCGGCCGGCCAGCCTCTCCCGATGCGAGTAGAGCCAGGCCAGAAAGATGGCGTTGCCCACCACCACCAGGCTGATCGCGAAGTAATGGGTGTAGAGCGCCGCGGTGGTGCTGGCCAAATAGAGGAAAAAGGGAGTGAGAACACTTCGCTTGTCCGGAGAGTTGACGGTCCATCGTCTAAGAGTGTGCCACAAGGCCAAGAGTCCCAGAACTCCCCACAGGGTGACCCAGATGTACATGCGAGCCTCTTGGGAGTAATAGACTTGAAAGGGGGAGAGGGCGGAGAGGGCAGCGGCCACCAAGGCCACCCGCCTGCCGAACAAAGCTCGACCTAAAAAGTAAGTGGCCAGCACGGTGAGCGTGCCCGCCACTACCGAGAGCGAGCGCAGTCCGAACTCGCTGGTGCCTACCGCCGCCGCCCAGCCCCGCAGCAGGAAATAATACAGCGGGGGGTGGATATCGTCGGCGGCGTTGCGCGCGATGGTGACCCAGTCCCGAGTGGCCAGCCCCGCGCTGGTGCCCTCGTCGTACCACAGGCTTTGCCCATCCAGGCGATACAGGCGCAGCCCCAGGGCCAGCAGGAGGATCCCCAGCAGGAGGGTCTCTCCTACCAGCCACTGGTGAGTGGGATAGCCTTCCTGGATGGGTTCGCCGTTGGGTCGACCCCACAGCGAAAGCTTCATCCAAGCATATCCTCGTTGCTCCCACTTGCATGCAAAGCAAAAGCCAGGAGGCGAATAAGAAGAGCGGGGAGCTGAAACGACTCAACCTGAGTGAGCATCGACTTTAAGACCCCCGCGGTGTACGATTAATCCCCAGGCGACAAAACTGAGCGTAAGCGTTGTCCCGGCCAGGATCGCTGCGGCGGATAAATTCGATCGATGTTCCACATGGATCGCGTCCAGGGCCACCCGCTGGCCCGCATCGAGTTCCACGTTGATCCGAACTGCGTGGGCTCCTTCCGACAGACCTGCTGCCACCGGGACCTCGATGCCATACTCGACAGAGGGGGCGTTTAAATCGACCGTCACCGTTGGGCGGCCTTCATCGATCGCGACCTGAAGTCGGCCGCCGTCCGGGCCGCGGCCTACCACCAGGCCCAGATCGGTGCCCCCAAAGATGAAGGAGAGCGAAGCGCCAGCCTCTCGGCTTTCCCGATAACTTCCTAACTGCGCCCGCGGGTCGTCCGTGGATCGCCACTCCCCCTGGTAAGTTAAGGCCCAGTGGTCCTCTTGTTTGTAACCCGGGCCGAGGACCGCTGGGCCGGTGGCCCATTCCTGGACCGCCCGGTAGACGGGGCGGGGGGTGAAATCGGGATCCACCAGACGGAAAAAATAGAAGGGCTGATCCCTTTCCCGGTCGTCGGCGCGCTTGAAGAACCAGTAACTCATCACTCCCATCCAGGGCCATTCCCGCTGAGCGCGTTGATAGGCCCCCACAGCGTACTCCGCTTGGCGGGCCTCGTCCACCCGCCCGAAGATGGGCGGTGCGGGGAGCTCCAGCGGCAGTGCGTTCCAACCGAACTCGGAGATCCAGATGGGTTTCTCGGCATCGCCGTGGCGCACCATGATCTCCCGCAAGAGGAGAGGTCGAGAGAAGTTAGTGCGGGAGGGATCAACGCGCCGGTCGGTGGGCCCCGTCCACAGTCCGAAGGCTTGCGCCCCCAGGATATCGAAGCAAGCACCCGCGCCGGCGCGGTACATCCCCTCTAAATAGATGAGGTCGCCAAGGTTGTCGGGTCCTTCCTCCAGGGTGGGGGACAGTGCCGCGCTGAGGACGAGCGCCTGCGGGTCGGCCTCCTTAATCCGGCGATAGGCGATGCACAAAAGTTGGGTGTAGGCGGTGGGATCGGCCGGGCCGCCCCACTCCACGCGTAGGTTGGGCTCGTTCCAGATCTGGTAATAGCGGATGCGCCCGCGGTAGCGGCTGGCTAGGGCGTAGACGAAATCGCCGAAATCCTCGAGGTGAGAGGGAGGAGCCTGGATCACCCCCTCGGCACGGGGCGCCGCCCAAGCGGGGGGCTGATCCAGGCGGGCGATGATGCCCAGTCCCCGGGCCCGGGCTCCTTCAACGATGGCATCGTACTTTTCCCAGCTGGAGCGGGGTGGAGCATGACGTCGGTCGGTGAAATCGCCCTTGGCGTGGATCTCGATATCCTCCCAGGAAAACTGCTGACGGATCCACTGGAAGCCGGCCTGGCGGATCATGGCCAAAGAGCGCTGCAGCTTCGCCTGCTCCACCTCTTGCTCCAGAAAAGTGTTCACCGCATAGGGGTTCTGGCTGGTGTGGGCCATTGGCACCTGGGGGGCCGTCTCCAGCTCCGGGCGGGTCGCGACGAGCAGCAGGAGGGCAATCGTGCCCTTGAGCTGTTCGCCCAACTCCTCCTCCCCGGTGTTTTGGCGCAAGGCCTCGCGCAGGAGGGGCGCGGCCAACCCCAGCGACGTGCCGGCGATGGTCAGCAGGGCCAGGAGTCCCAGGGCGGCTCGACGCGGCGTGTTGCCTCCTCTCGCTCATTCCCCCCGGGCGGGAGCTCAGCGGGCGCGGAAATCGATCTGGAAGACCTGCTCGGCGGCGGCGAGGCACTCGCTGGAAGAGTGGAAGAAGACATCGTTGGAGAGCAATGCGCCGCTGGCATCCACCACGGCCATATGCCAATCCCCCGCCACAGCGGCGCTGAACGAGAGCCTGATATAGTACTTGCCGTCGGCCCCCGTCTCGGTGGAGGGGAACTCGTAGCCCTCGGTCCAGGCCTTGACCAACACGTCCTGCACCGGGGTTATGCCGTCCTTGGCCAGCACGCGACCGGAGACCCACACGCCGTCGCAGGACCCGCTCACACTCACCACGCTCCCCGAGTAAGGGATGGACGGGGTGGGGGTGGCGGTGGGTGGCCGCGGCGTGGGGGTGGCTGGGCGCCGAGTGGGGGTCGGCGAGGGGGTGAAGGTGGGCGTGGGGGTAGGCGTATCGGTGGCGATGGGCGTGGGGGTGTAGGTGGGCACCAGGGTGCGTACCGGTGGGGAGTCAGGCAGCTGAGCCACCTCGGGACTGCGGTTAGTCGATAAAAGCAACAGCACCGCCAACAATCCCCCCAGGAAAGCACCCAGAGCGATCATGGGGAGAGCTCGGCGTTGTTGTAGGAGGGAGAAAATATCCTGCATCGCTGCACGGCCTCGGGAATGCGGGAATTATACCTCAAGCCCTCACAGGCGGCGAACCAGGCTAGATGGATTTCCTTCCCGACAAGATGAGCATGGCACCCAGGGCTAACCTTCGATCGTGGACCGCTTCGAAACCCGCGCGCCGCAGTGACTCTTGGATTTGCTTCGGGGTTAGGAAGTTCAAGATCGAATGGGCCAAATAGGCGTAGGCCGCCCGATCGCGGGCGATCCATGCGCCGAGGGTAGGGATGAAACATTGGATATAGAAACGAGCGAGCCGGCTATTGGGCCGCACCGCTTCCAAGGCCACCAGCCGGCCGCCGGGCCGAAGCACGCGCGCCATCTCGCGTATCCCGCCCTCGAGATCGGCCAGGTTGCGCAGGAGGTAAGCGGAGGTTACCGCATCGAAGACCCCGTCGGGAAAAGGTAAAGTCAGCGCGCCGCCAAGCACGAAGGCGAGGCGATCAGCGACTCCAGGGGCACGCGCTTTATGGCGAGCCAAGTCGATCATGGCCGGCACCAGATCCACTCCAACCACTCGCGCGGTGGGATAAAGCCGAGCTAGGGCGAGGGCCAGATCGCCGCTACCGGTGCCCACATCCAATGCCAGGCCATGCGGTGGGAGCTCCGCCTGTTGGGCCGCCTCGCGCCGCCAGCTCAGATCGCGCCCCGCGCTCATGATGCGGTTCATCAGGTCGTAGCGGCCGACGATGCGCGAGAAAAGGGCCCCGCTGTGCGGGGCCTCCTCGGCGGTGTCGAGAGGGGGTTCTCTGCTGTTCACACCCAACCCTCGAGGAGATAAGCCAGGGCGAGCAGGATGCCGGTCAGCAGGTGGACGAAGACGGTAGCCGCATTGGCCGGGGCGAGGCGGATGTAATCCTCGTAGTTGGCGCGGGCCACGCGAATGGCGAAGAGTGCGATGGGGATGGTAGCTAGGGCCAGCAGCGCGAAAGGGGTTATGTGTCCCAGGAGGACGGCCGTCGCGATGCTCCCATAGGTGGCCACCATCAGCAGGATATATCCGCTCACCGCTCGCGGCCGACCCAGGCGCACCACCAAGGTGTGCTTATCGGCCGCTCGATCGGCGGGCAGATCCTGGAATTCGTTGATGTAGAGGACCGCGGCGATCAGGGTGGCCAGCGGGAGCGAGGCCCACAGGGGCTCCAGGTCGAGCTGCTGGGCCTGAACGTAGTAGGAGCCCAGGGTCATCAGGATGCCGAAGTTGAGGCCCACGAAAAGTTCGCCGATCCCGCGGGACGAGAGGCGGACCGGCGGGGCGGTGTAGAAGAAACCCGAGAGTACCCCGACCAGGCCCAGGGCCAGGATGGGCCAGCCGCGCACATAAGCCAGGGATAGGCCGATGAGGCTGCCCAGGGCGAAGAAGAGGAGCGCGCCCACGAGCACCTCGCGCGGCGACAAGAGCCTCCGCTGAATCATGCGGCTCCCGCCGGTGAAAGGGCGAACGAACTCGTAGTTCTGTTCGTCCGCTCCGCTCAGATGATCGAAGTAGTCATTGGCTACGTTGGTCCCTGCATGCAACAGCGTGCCCCACAGAAGGGTCAATAAGAAGTAGCCCCACTGAAAGCCGTAGCCACGTTCCCAGGCGATGAGCGCTCCCAGCAGGATGGGCAAGAAGGTGGCGGTGAAGAAGGGGACGCGCAGCTCCTCTCGCCACAGGCTCAGCTTGCGGCGCACCCCTGCCGGCCAGGGGATCGGGCTCTGCATCGCCGAACCGATCGCCATCTGTGAATGCTTAACCCATCGATGAAATACCGTGACTCTACGCTCGCTCGAGTTTCGACCTGGCTAAGCGCTCTTGCGCCAGAGGGCGAATCCCTCTTTGGCTTGGACGATCTCCGCGGTGCGTTTTCCGGACAGGGCCACCCCGGCGATGCCCGCCCCCGGTGTGGTCCAATGCCCAGCCAGATACAGTCCCTGGATGGGGGTGCGCGGTTGGAGACGGTTGAACCCCATCTGCTGCGGGCTGAAGGCCCAGCCGTAGGGCGCCCCCTCGGTGGTAAGCAGGTAACGCTGCCAGGTGCGGGGGGTGCTGAGGTCCTGGACGACGATGCGCTGTGAGAGGCCAGGCAGGATGCGCTCGGCCCAGCGGATCATCTTTTGCGCCAAGTCACGGCCGGCCGCCGGCCAATCGGATGCCCCATCGTAGCGGGCATAGTTCCACAGGTAAATGCAGTGTTTTCCGGGCGGGGCCAGGCTGGGGTCGGTCACGCTGGGTATGGTGATGTCGCAGGGGGCCTCGGGCAACCCACGGTGCATGCGCTGATAAATGGCCTCCATGTCGTAACTATCGTAGAAGACCATGTCGTGGTAGGCCGCGCTTAACTCGCGCACCTCCAGATCCACCCCTAAGCTAACCTTCACCAGGGAGAGGGAGGGCTCCATGCGCTGAAGGCGGCGCAGGTAGGAGCTGCTCAGGTGCTGCTGGCCCACCAGTTGGAAGAAGGTCTGCCGCGCATCGGCGTTGGAAACGACCGTGTCGCAGGCGACTTCAGCATGCACGCCCCCGGCCGCAAGTCGCTCGCCATCCGGTGCCAGCCGCCCATCGGGCAGCCACAGCGCGCTCACGTCGGCCAGCTCCACGCCGGCCACGCGGCCCCCGCGCACCGCGATGCGCTGGGCCTTGTGGGCGGGCAGGAACTCTCCGCCGTGCCGCTCCAGTCCTTTGCGCAACGCCTCCGCCAGCCGGCCGATGCCGCCTCGGGGATAATATCCGCCGCCCAGAAAGTAAGCCATCATCACCACCGTCCAGAACACCGCCGAGATCTGCGCGGGAGGCAACCCAAAATAGGGCCACAGGCAAGCCACCATGGCCTTGAGCCGCTCTTCCCGCAAGAATTCATCCAGCATCTGTTGATAGGTCTTGTTGGGATATTTGACGAAGATGGGCGTCTTAATGGGAACTTTCAAGAACTCCCACAGGCTGAAGGTGTGAGGCAGAGAATCGATCTCCAAGAACATCTGCTGCATCTCGCGGAAGAGCATGGCCAAGCGCTTCTCCTCTGCCGGGAAGCGTTGGGCCAGCCGCTGGATGAAATCGTTGTAGTCGGGGCGGATCAGCACCGCGTCGTCGGGGAAAGAAACCTTGGCGATGGGATCGACGGGGATGAACTCGACTTCCCGCTCGACGCCCAGCTCGCTCAAGATGCGATGCACGTACCAACCGGGCCCACAGGCGCTCAGCAGGTGGGAGCCCACGTCGAAGGTGAAACCCTCTCGCTGGTGGCTGTGGCAGACCCCACCAGGGACAGGCCGCTGATCGACAACCAGGACTCGATAACCTGCCTTGGCCAGCAAGGCCCCGCAGGTCAGCCCGCCGATCCCGGCGCCGATAACCACCACATCGTAGCGATCGCGCCTAGGTTCTCTCATCTTATTGTGAAATATATTACAAACTAGGGGAGAAAGTCAAGGGGAGCGAGTAAGCCTGCTGAGACGGCTGTGTGCCGGGTCGATATCGAGCCGATAATCGGGTCAGCCATCCAGGTTGATTAGCCGGTGGCTGAATTTACTTGCCGCCCATCAATTCATCGAATGGGCCCACTGGAAGTCGCATCGACGCATCACTGCTTCTCGTAGGGCTGGCCATCCGCGGCGGGGGGGATGGCGCGTCCCACCACCCCGGCCAGCACGATCATAGTGGCCACGTAGGGAGCCATGGCCAAGAGCTGGGAAGGGATGGGGGCCTGCAGGATGGCCAATTTCTGTTGCAGGGAGTCGGCGAAACCGAAGATGAGCGAGGAGCCGAAGGCACCGAAGGGGGTCCACTTGCCGAAGATCATGGCTGCCAACCCGATGAAGCCCCGCCCGGCGGTCATCAACTCATCGAAGCGGCCCACCGAGCCCACGGTGAAGTAAGCCCCGCCCAACCCGGCCACCATCCCACCCAAAATCACATTGATGTAGCGCACCCGGAACACATTGATGCCTAGGGTGTCGGCCGCGCGCGGGTGCTCGCCCACCGCACGGGTGCGCAGTCCCCAGCGGGTGTAGAAGAGCATGATGTGGACCGCTACCAGCAAGAAGAGCATGGCGTAGACCACGATATTGTTCTCGAACAAGATCGGCCCCAGCACAGGGATGTCAACCAAGGGCGGGATGGCGATGGGTTGAAAGGCGCCCGAGTTGTTCAGGTCCAGGTGGACCGCCAGGATGCGAGCGCTCAAGTAGCTGGTGAGTCCCGCGGCCAGGATATTGATGACCACCCCCGAGACGATCTGATCCATCCGGAAGCGGATGGAGAGCACGGCGTGGATGGCCGCCAAGGCGGCCCCGGTCAGCACGCCGGCTAGCGCGCCCCAATAGAGATTACCGCTGGCGCTGGCTACCACCACCGAGGAGAAAGCCCCTGCCAGCATCATCCCTTCGATGGCGATATTGATCACCCCCGCTCGCTCGCACAGGATCCCGCTCAGAGCCCCCAAGGCGATGGGTGTGGAGCGCACCAGAGAGCTGACCAGCATGCCGGTCAGGTTGAACTGGCGGCCCCCGTCCGCCCAGGTGAGGAAGGCGAAGATGAACAGGAAAATGATCAGGCCCAGCACGGCGTTGACCGCGCGGAAGCCTTTGGCCCATTGCCACCCCCCCAAAAAGGCGACCACGAAGGTCAAGAGGAAAACAGTCAGTTGCGTAGGGAGCACCAAATCCGGGAGCGGGGTACGCCGCGCGGAGCCGAAGGCGGTCAGGACGAAGGTGGAGGTCTGCCCCGCTTCGCTGGGCAGCCCAAAGAGGAACAGCATGGCCGCGGCCAAGGCCAGGAAGGTGAGGCCGAAAAGCTGTTGGCGGCGGCCGAGGAGCACGGCTCGCGGGCGAGCGAGGACAGTTTGCATATAAACTCCTTTATGGCTGGTGCCAGCCGCGGGTGAGGACCGCCTCGATCTCCCTCTCGATACGGATGCGGTAGAGCAGGCGGATGATTTCCGGCGCTGCCACGAACATGATGATGAGCGCCTGCAGGATGAACACGATGTCGAGGGGAATGTGCGCGATCGCCTCCATCTGTTTGGCGCCCGCCCTCAACATCCCGAAGAGAAGCCCAGAGAAGATCACCCCCAGGGGGTGGCTCCGGGCGATCAAAGCCACGGCGATGGAGTCAAAGCCCAATCCCGCGGCGAAGTCCACGCCCATGTTGTAGCGCCAACCCAAGATATCGATGCTCCCAGCCAATCCAGCCAGGCCCCCGCTCAGGCTCATGGCCAGGACGATGTTGCGGCTGATGCTCATCCCCGCCGCCTTGGCCGCGTTGGGGTTGGCCCCCACCGAGCGGAGCTCGAACCCGGTGGTGGTTTTGAACAGGAACCACCACACCAAGACGGCTATACCCAAAGACAGGAAGAAGCCTGCGTGGAAGCGGATGGGACCGGGAAAGAAATGCGGGAGCGCGGCGCTGGGCAGGATACTGGGACTAATGGGCACGAAGCCGTCCCGACTCATGGGGCCGGCCAGTAGCCAGCGGCTTAGAAAAATAGCGATCCAGTTGAGCATGATGGTGTTGATCACCTCGTGGGCTCCCACCCGCGCCTTGAGGTAGCCGGGGATCAACCCCCACCAGGCGCCTCCTAACCACCCGGCGGCCAGGGCCAGGGGAAGGTGGATGAAGATGGGCAAGCCGCTGAAGGCATAGCCCACATACACCGAGAATAGCCCTCCCATAATTAACTGGCCCTCCGCTCCGATGTTGAACAGCCCGGCCCGGAAGCCCAGCGCCACGGCCAATCCGGCGAAGATGAAGGGAGTGGCGCGCACCAGGCTCTCGCTGAGCGGGCGGATGGCGCGCAGGAACGCTGTGCTGTCCCCCGTGTTCACGTAGGCGATGAGGCCCCCCAGCAGATCGACCGGGTTGCCCAGCGCGCCTTGGATGAGCGCGGCATAGGCGATGGCGATCTTGCTCAAGGTGAGGGAGAGAGGGCCCAGCGGATTGCTTAGAACCTTGCTCCACGCGCCAAC
>JACPWV010000005.1 GCA_016196905.1 Chloroflexota bacterium
CCCCCTTCATCGCGGGCCATCGCCTGAATCCAGCCCGCTGCTGAGGTGCGTTGGTAGGCGCTGGCGAAGCCTTGAGAGTTGGCTAAAGCCACGCTCGTGCGGGCGTCGCTGTAGGTGGCGCGCAGGGTAGCGACGATGCGCGGATCGGCGGCCAACGCGGCCCGCTCCATCTCCTTGCTTAGGGCGATCTTCTCCTCGATGCTCACCGCATCGAACCCCGCATCCAGGATGTCCAGATCGTCGGACATGGAGGGCTCCGCCTCGGGCAGCGAACGGTGGGGATCGGGATCGGCGCTTTGGGCCAGAGCCGGCGCCCCGCTCAGGGCCTCCGCGATCCCCTCCCGGCTGAGGTCCGAGGTATAGGTATAGCCCATGCGGCCTCCCTCGATCACTCGCACGCCCAGCCCACGCGAGACGGCCTGCGAAAGCTGTTCCACCTCACCGCCGTTGACGCGCACCATGGTCGTCTCGCTCTGGATGAGCGTGACCTCTACTTGGGCGTGCGCCTTGGCCCGAGAGAGGATATCTCGGGCCAGATCGAGATTGGCTTGTTCTGATCTTGGCATCGGCCGGTATTGGGTCATGTGGCCGTCCCCCCGACGGTGAGGCGCGGCACGCGTAGAGTCGGCTGGCCCACGCTGACCGGCACCCACTGGCCCTTGCCGCAGCGGCCCTGGCCCCGGTCTAATTCCAGATCGGAGCCGACCATGTCGATCTCGGCCAGCACCTTCAGCCCATTACCGATCAGGGTGGCCCCGCGCACCGGGGCGGTGATCACCCCTTCCTCGAGCAAGTAACCCTCAGTTACGCTAAAGACAAAATCGCCCTTGGCCACATTGGCCTGGCCGCCGCCCAGCCGCGCCACGTAGAGTCCCTTGTCCACGGAGCGCATGATCTCCTGTGGGTCGCTCTCTCCGGCGGCGATGAAGGTGTTGGTCATGCGCGGGATCGGTAAATAGCGGTAGGACTCCCGACGGCCGTTGCCGGTGGAGCGCCGGCCAGCTCGCCGCGCCTCGGCTAGGTCCCACATGTACTCGGTTAGCCGGCCACGCTCGACGAGCACCGTCTGCTGGGCGGGGGTTCCGTCGTCGTCGAAGCGATAGGAGCCGCGGCGGGCGGGGACCGTCGCGTCGTCGAGCAGGGTGATCAGGGGGGAGGCGACAACCTGGCCCAGGCGGCCTGCGAAGATGGAGGTGCCCCGGTTAATGAAATCGGCCTCCAAGGCGTGGCCGCAGGCCTCGTGGAACAAGACGCCCCCCCAGCCGTTGCGCATCACCACCGTCATCTCCCCGGCCGGGGCAGGGCGAGCATTGAGCATCTTCACCGCCGACTCGGCCACCTCGCGCGCCTCAGCCTGGGCATCGCGTCGCTCGAAAAGCTCTAGGCCCATCTGCCCGCCGAAGCCGGCTCTAGCCTGTTGCAGGATAGAGTTGGCGCGGGCGGTGACGTTGATGCTGACCTCCACGATGTTCCGCTCGTCCTCCGCCCAGCGCCCCTCCGAGTTGAACACCCACACCCGGTGGGAATACTCGCTGTAGGTCGCACTGACTTGGACGATGCGCGGATCGTAGCCGCGGGCGGCCGCATCGATGCGGTGCAGGAGGGCGGATTTCTCGCGCTCCGGCCAAACCTCGAAAGGTTTTTCCACAGGGAAGTCCAGGGTGGAGGGTGAGCGGGTCAGATCGAGGACTGGTTGTTGCCTATGGCCGCGATTCGCTGCCGCGGCTGCCGCGCGCGCAGCGCGCAGCAGGCTCTCCAACTCCAGATCATCGGTGTAGGCGTAGGCGGCGGTGTTGCCGTAGAAGGCGCGGACGCCCGCCCCTCGATCGGCGCCGCGCACCGCCCCTTCCACTCGGGAGTCCTCCAAGGAGAGGTTGAGCGAGGCGCGGTCCTCGAGGTAGAGTTCGGCCAAGTCGGCGCCGTTGGCCAGGGCGGCCTCCAGCACTCGTTGAGCGGTGTGCGGACCGATCATCATCCTCACAGATGGATGCTTGGTGGGTGGGCGATTATAACACGCGTTAAGGCGAATGACAAGCATACGCCCGCCTCAGGCGGGTTGCCGGTCGCGTTGAGCTCTCGTATAATGGCGCGGGGTGGGGAATCACCTTCGGCTGCTGTAGGATGCGATCACCGCGCCTGCCATCCTGACTTCGGTCCTGCCCTTCGCGTCGTCCCCCCCCGGGTCCAAAGATCCTGGTGTCGAAAGATGCCTTGAGGCTGAAGCGAGGTCGTCCTTCGATCCTGAAGAACCACCCAGAGGCTGAGGTCGTCATGCCGACCCCCATGCGTAAGCAATATCTCTCTATCAAGAAGCGCTATCCCGAGGCGATCGTCTTCTTTCGCCTCGGCGATTTTTATGAAACCTTCGACCAGGACGCTAAGCTAGTGGCGCAGATCTGCGACATCGTCCTCACCTCGCGGCCGGTGGCCAAGGGCCAAAGAGTGCCCATGGCCGGCGTTCCCTACCATGCCGCCGAGGGATACATCGCCAAGCTCATCACCGCCGGCCACAAGGTGGCCATCGTGGAGCAGATGGGCGAGGCCGAGTCCGCCTCAGGCGGACCAAGGGGCTTGATGGCCCGCCAGGTGGTACGGGTACTCACCCCCGGCACCCTGGTCGAGCCGGGGCTGCTGGAAGCCAAGCGCAATAATTATCTGGCCGCGGTGGTTGCCCGTGGCGAAGAGATCGGTCTGGCCTATGTGGACATCACCACCGGGGAGTTCGCGGTCACCCAGTTCGGCGGAGCGGATGCTCCACATCAGCTTCAGCAGGAGCTGGCCCGCCTGCAGCCGGCCGAGTGCCTGGTCCCGATGGAAGCCCCGCCCCCGGTCGAAAAGTTGGATGGGTTTCATCTCAGCCCCTACCCGGCCTGGCGATTCGAACCCGAGCAGGCCCGCCAAGCTTTGCTCGACCATTTCCAGGTCGCCTCGCTCGAGGGATTCGGCTGTCAGGATAAACCCCTGGCCATCGGCGCCGCCGGATCTATTATCCAGTATCTGGGCGAGACCCAACCGAGCAGCCTGGCCCAACTGGATGGGTTGCGCACCTACTCCACCAGCGCTTTCATGACCCTGGACCCGGCCACCCGCCGCAACCTAGAGCTGACCCAAACCATTCGAGGCGGGGCAGTGAGTAGCTCTCTATTGGGCGTCCTGGATGTCACCCAAACCCCTATGGGTGGGCGCCTTCTACGCCAGTGGCTGAGCCAGCCCCTCTTGGAGCTGGAGGCGCTCAACCGTCGCTTAGACGCCGTGGAAGCGTTGTACCGCCAGGGGCCGCTGCGGATAGACATGCGCGAGCGATTGGGGAAGCTGCGCGACCTGGAACGCACGGTTCGCCGTGTCGCGCAGCGGATGGCCGGACCGCGGGATCTCTGGGCGATGCGCGACACGCTAGAGCGAACCCGAGAGCTGCGCGAGCTCCTGGTGAAGGCCATCCAAGATCAAGTGTCTCCGCTCAGCGATCTGGTGGCCGAGCTGGATCCTTGTGAGGAGGTCGCCCAGCTGATCGCGCGCGCCATCCGTGAGGACGCAGCGGCGAGCCTGGGCGAGGTCGGCGTTCAACAAAATCTTCGGATACTACATCGAGGTCAGCGTGCCCAATTTGCAGCGGGCCCCCTCGGATTACTTGCGCAAGCAGACCATCGCCGGGGGCGAACGTTTTATCACCCCGGAGATGAAGCGCTACGAGGATATGATCCTCAACGCGGCACAACAGCAAGTGGCCCTGGAAACGCAACTTTTTTACGGGGTGTGCGAGGAGATCTCAGGCTACGCCGCGCGCCTGCAGGCCACGGCCCGAGCCCTGGCCCAGCTGGATGTTTATTGCGCCCTGGCCGAGGTGGCGGTGCGCAACCGCTACGTCCGCCCTCAACTCGATGAGAACGATGCTATCCATATCCTGGCCGGCCGCCATCCGGTGGTCGAGCTGACCCTGCGCGATGAGCCCTTTGTGCCCAACCCGACCCACCTCGACAGCGAGGAGCAGATCATCGTCCTCACCGGCCCCAACATGGCGGGCAAGTCCACCTATCTTCGGCAGGTGGCCCTGATCGCGCTGATGGCACAGATGGGGTCATTCGTCCCCGCCGAGGAGGCGCGCATCGCTCTGGTGGATCGCATCTTCACCCGCATCGGGGCGCGGGACGAGATCGCCGCCGGACAGAGCACGTTCATGGTGGAGATGATCGAAACGGCAAACATCCTGCACCACGCTAGTTCGCGCAGCCTGCTC
>JACPWV010000006.1 GCA_016196905.1 Chloroflexota bacterium
ATCTCCACTTCAGCCATCAGCGACGGAAACGGACTAATTGCAACGACAGCTTTAATCTCGGGCATTCTCGCGGCAGCATAGAGCAACGCGACTGCTCCCATCGAATCTCCCAGGACGCCCATCCGGTCAGAGTCCACCTCGGGCCGATTTTGCAGCCAGGCTAGGGCTGCCTGCGCATCGCGGATCTCGTAGTAACCGAAGGTGACCAAACCTCCTTCGCTCTCGCCGTGGCCACGCCAGTCGAATAGGAGCACCCCGTAGCCATGCTTGTGTAGCATGCTTGCCTCCAAGAGCATTCTCTGTCGCGAGCCGCCGTAGCCGTGCTGAACGATGATCGCCGCCCCATTAGTGCCGGGCAGGTACCAAGCCCGCAAGGCGAGGCCGTCCTCGGTGATCAGCACAACTTCTTCGTAATCGAGGCCATTGTCGGCTGGCGTCGAGCTGAGAACCTCGCGCTCCGGATGCACAAATTCAAGGGCTTCCTGACGCGAGATGTAAAAGACTCCCAGCGTCCCCCCGATCGACAGCCCAAGGAGGACGACGAGGGTCAATCGAATCAGCCTTCGCCTCACCACACTCCCTCCAATTCCAGCTCTTACCTCACAGACCCAAGGTGTTCTAGGTTGCTGCACGAAGCCATCGTCGGGCCAGTGGGAATCGCCTCCTGGCTATCGAATGGGCACGAAATCCTTTCCGGAGGGGGGCAAGCCCAACAAGACCACCCTGATGAAATCAAGCGATGCCCGAAGGAATACGTTTCGATAGCCCTCGCCGGCCCTCCGCGCAGACACATACATGACCATCTCGGGGTTGTACATGGTCTTGGCCACCGCGCTCAAGCGCATGGCAAGATCGATATCCTCCCCGGAGAGCAATACGCTGTTGAAACCCCCCACCCGCCAAAATTCGCTGGCGCGGACCGCGAAGTTAGTGCCAGGAAAAAGCCCCCTACGCAGGGTATAGGTGAACCGCGTCGATCCATTGGAAATGTGCTTCACAAACCACACTTCCAGTGGGGTTCCTCTGTACAGCAGTATAGGACCGGTCATCGCCGCTAGTGCCGGGTCCCTTGCAAAACCCTTGCCGATCTCGGCCAGCCAGGACGGTGGAGCCATGGCGTCCGCATCCGTTCCGGCAAGGATCTCCCCTCTCGCTGCAGCCGCGCCTCGCTGTCGAGCTCGCGCCACACCCCGCACCGGCTCGAAGACCACTCGAGCGCCCAAGGATCTGGCGATCTCCGCGGTCCGGTCGGTGCTGCCATTGTCGACGACGATAATCTCGTACCACGGGCGCGGGTAATCCTGAGCCCGAAGCGATCGGAGATAGGGTCCGATCCATCGTTCTTCGTTGAAGGCTACTACCACCACCGAGATGCGGAACCTGGGCGCTTCCCTAAAAAGGTGATACGTAATGTGATCTCTGGCCGGCGGCTCAGGCCTGCCAGTTCATAGCGTTGGCGTGCTTACGTCTCCTTCCCCATTTCTCCCAGAGCGCGAGCTATAGCCAGAATCGCTCGACGGCGGGTGCGATTGAAGGTGCCCTCGCTGATATAGAGCCGGCTCATGATCTCCCGATTGGGTATGCCCACCACATACGCATCGTGGACTATGATGTGGGGATACCATTCTCGTGATGGGTGCTTTGGCTCCTCTTGATCAGGTTTGAGCTTATCGATGGCTGCCATGAGCAGGTCCCTCAGAGCTCGGCCTCGATCTAGATGGGTGATCGTCCCCTCCTCTTTTGTTAGAGACCGTTCCACAGCCCGCAGCCTAGCCAAGGGATGCTCCCCCAAATAGGTAAGATCGTGACACCTTCGCAGAGCCTCCTCCACCAGCTCAACGAACTCCCCCCTCTCCAGCCCCCCAGGCACAGGGAACTCGATCTCTTGCTCAGGCGCTAGGAGAGCCTGAACGCCCAACTGCACTTCCCTTTCCCGCTGGCGGTAGTCGCGGACCAAATGATCGATCTGGCGCAGGTTATTCTCTTGAAGACGGATGGTGGAGATGACAGCGGCCATCTGATCCGCCAGGTCTTCGAGCAGCTCTAAGTCCTCACGGGTATAGGAGGCACCCGCCACCCTATCTCCAAGAGCCAAGGCTCCGATCTGCTCCCCTCGCACGCGGAGGGGAACTAGCACCACCATATCTGCCAAATCGCCCTTGCGCTCGGCGCTGGAGAGGACCTTGGCTGCCGAGGCGGATAGAGCCGTCCAGTCGTGATCTCTGACCAGAAGCGTTGACGCGGGAGACAGACCGACTTCGACACCCTCACCCTCTTTGAGGGCGATAAAACCACTAGACGTGGAAAAGGACCTGCACAAGGAGCGCAGGATGAGGGCCAAATGACGCTCCAGGCTGCGGCCCGTCCCTGCCTCACGAGCGAAATTCCGCAGGTTGGCCCGCAACTCCTGAAACTGTCGCTGGTAGAAGAGGCGATCCAAAAAGGTCCGAGCCCAGTCGTAGGTGAAGTGAGAGACGATGGCCAAAGCCACCACCATCACGGCGTTGACCAAGGACAGTCCCTGGGGCCCGAAGAGAAAGCCTGTGCTCAAGAAATAGATACTGGCCACAACGGCGATCATCAGGAAGGTGTAGCGGAAGTCGAGTTCTATCACCCGTCCTTCGACAAGGGCGTTCCATTGGGAGACCCCGTATCCCAGAAGTAGAACACCCACGGCCAAGACCATATCTCCAGGCAGGGTCGGTAGGTTCAAGGCCAGCCAAGTCCCAAGGGTCAGATACAAACCGCCGGGGATGACCAAAGCGGTGGCCGTTGTCAGGATCGCCAATTGGGGCTTCAGGTGGCTGCGGCGCTCGTGTCGCCAAAGTCGATAGAACATGGAGAAGGCAAAAACCGCAGTCCCCATGATGAATAGGATGAATAAGGGATACAGCACCCCAGCACCCTTCCCCGAACTATAGGCTCGGGGAATAGTCTCCACAGGAAAGATCACAGAATCAGTTAAGGTTCCCAGAAGGATGAAGGCCAAAACTAAAAGATACGCAGTTACAACAGGGATCTTCATCCTTCGGTGCGCCCTCGCTGGAAGCAGGAGCGCGGACAGGTGGAGGGGTCACCGACCAAAGGGCCAGGCTGGACAGCCAAGAGATTCGGCTACGAGGACTACGGGTGACGACAAAGAGCCCGAGCCACAACGAAAGGCCCATGAACAGCCAGTTTACAAGCGTGGTCAGCGTTAGAAGTAGACCCACGATGTTGCTACCCTCCGCGCCATAGCAGCAGGAAAGACGCCTGCTCGTTCCCGCTCCGCCTTCTAAAAAAGTGTCGGCCTATTCCTTTTTGCACCAATAACCCTACAAATTGCCGGTCAATTCCGACCCTAGAGTGCTTCGAGCTCGCTCAGACAAGTCGAGCGAGGCTCCCTCTCAACTGTCAAACTAACAAAACACCGGCCAATCTCTGGCCGGTTTCGCTATTGGCTCCGAGGGGGCCTGCCCGCTGAGATAGCCGGGCGAGCGACCATATGCAGCCCCCAGTTCATCGCCTCCAGTTTTCTTTGCCACCTTTAGACGAGCGAAAGCACCAACGCCGCTCGCGAATAGTTGGCACAGGTTACCGCTTTCCTTTTTCCTCCCAATAGTAGCGCCACCGTCAAAAATTAGGCAATGAGGACCTTCTTAGCCCACTGTAGCAATTTTTGTCAAATCCGTCAATATTCGTACATCCCCAAGCCAACGGCGACAATGCACGAACCATAGCGGGGGGAACACGAGGCGAGAGTTATGAAACCGCTTCTTGAAGTCCTAGCCTCCTAGAGCTTTACGCTTGGCCAAATACTCCTGCACCGCCGCCACCAGGGTGGCGTGGCTCCAGGTGAGGGGCGAGACGGAGAGGGGGGCGTCTGTGTAAGGGTGCACCTGCTCAGCCAGCACCCCGCTGGGCAGGGCGCGCGTCGCCGCCCAACGCAGGAGCTCCACACTCGTGGAGAGTTCGTCCAGCGTTTTGGCTACCGCGATCTGCCACTGGGCGTACCATAGGCTGCAGATGAACCAAGGGTTGCCTGGCACCGCGTCGAAATCGTCGCTCACTTTGTGGTACACATCGCTTTGGTAACGGGCGATGCCCCCTACCTCGGTCTTCACCCACAGGCTCTCGCGTATGGCCCGCATGCTAGCCACGATGCGGGGGTCGTCCGCTGGATACATGCCGAAGTACCACAGCCCGAATAGGCTGGCGTCCAGGATGCTGTCGAATTCGTACGAGCCATCTTCTTTGGGGTGAATGGTGCGAGCGAAGCGTCCCAATTCCTCCCGCCATAAATGGCGGTCGGCGGCCGCCACGATTTCGGCCGCAGCTTGGCGGTAACGTTGCACCCGGTGCTCCTCAGCAAAAACTCCAGCAAAATGGGAAGCCGCCATCAGCCCGCCCCACACGCTGCCCAGGGTGAAGGCGTGCACCCCGCGCCGCTCCTCCCAAAGATCCCAACTGGGCCGGGGCAGCCCCGACCCCGGATCGCGGTAGCTGGCCAGGAAATCCGCGGCTCGACAAATCAGCCCGCGGTAGAGGGGTTTTATAAATTCCACATCCCCAAAGCGCGCGAAGTGGCCCCACAAGGCCCAGATCACCAGTGCCGTCTCGTCCTCCTGGACGGGCAGCTCCTTGTGCCCGTCGCGATACCAGGGATGCCAGGAGGATCCCAGGTGCCCGTCGGGGCTGTATTTGTGCAGGAAAAACCCTTCTTTGGTGATGACCCGAGAGCAGAACTCGTAAAAACGGCGGGGCACGTCGTTGTAGCCAGCCAGATTCAGGGCATGGGCCACCAACGCAGCGTCGCGCGGCCACACGTAGGAATAGGTATCCCGGCCGTAATGGGCAATATCGAAATCGTTGGCCGCCAAGATACCCCCCTGGTTATCGATCTGAGTGCGGATGATGAACAGGCTCCGATTGTAGAGGTGGCAAACCTCGTGGGGCAAATCGCCAAAATCGGGATGATGAGTCTCGAGCCAGAGCCGCCAATAGGCTGCGGTGCGGTCGAGATAGGCTTGCGGCCCGCGCTGGAGGACGGACCGGTTGATGCGGGTCACCTCCTCAAAACGATCGCCCACCGCCATCCAATAATAAACGACGCGGGATCCCCGGGCGGGCAGCGTAATGTGGAGGGCGATGGCCGAATCGACGCTGCCTTGGGCGATGGCGTTCCCCGAGAGCTGGCCGTCCTCCGCATCGCGCCAGGTCCCCTCCCGGCCGTCTATTTCCTTCTGGCCGCAAGCCCACTGGTGGATGCCCGCCTGTTCGGCATGGAAGCCCACCTCGCCACAGGCGCAGCCGTTGATCATAAACCAGCGCGGGCCCTTGTAGTGGAACAGGGCCCGCCGCTCAGGCTCGTAGTAGGCGGTGTCTCCCACCTCGCTCTCGCTGATGTGAAAATCGTGAGCCCAGAACAAGCGCACCTCGCGCTCGCCATCGGCTAAGTTGGTGACATCGACTCGACGCAGGTAAAGGTTCTCGTGGAAATCCACTGCATCGTGACAGAGCAGCTCGCACTCCAACTCGGGGTGTCTGAGCCTGACCTCGGCCACCAAGGTGTCGTGGGCATAATCGAGCTGGCGCTGCCAGCCCCCGTTGCTCAGCCAGCGAAATCGGCCACCTGTCGCCGGGAGGGTATCGACCCAAACTCCAAAGTGGAAGACGTGCCCCAGGGTGTGGTTCTCCTTGCCCACATGGGGCCAGTAAAGATCCCTCAATTGAAAGGTGGAATCGAAGTTGACCAAGAGGGAACCATTACCTAAGGGCAGATCGCGTGGCATCTTTTACACCGTCTTGAGATACTCGCGGATCATCAGCGCGGCGGTGGTCCCCTCCCCCGCCGCCGAGGCCACCTGCTTGGTGCTGGTCGCTCGCACATCCCCCGCGGCGAAGACCCCCGCCAGGCTGATCTCCAAGTTGGGCTTGGTCACCACAAAGCCGTTCTCATCGGTCTCCACCAGGCCCTTCACCAGTTGACTGACCGGGGAGAGGCCGATGAA
>JACPWV010000150.1 GCA_016196905.1 Chloroflexota bacterium
ACCGCCTGGCAGGCGATTGCCTGTCACCAAACTCAACTCCTAGGATACCGCGCGCTGGAGAACTTGCCGGAGGAACACCACCGGAGCTTATGGGGCCGCCAGACTTACTATCGCGCGTATAGTGCTGTCAACGGAGGACGTCGGGTTGAGACCGACCTGTTCGAGGGATTGCGCTGAGATGATTCGTTGGGGAAAGAGCGGTATCGGATAGAGTCGAAATCGAAGTCTCGCTCAAATGTGACCAAGGAGTTGATTTTTAAGTTGGAATGCCGAGGGCGATGCGAATGGCCATCGTCGAAAAGACCCTGAAGCGAACGCCGCTCTCCGAAATCCACGAGCGCGCTGGCGCGCGCATGGTGGAGTTCGGCGGATGGTGGATGCCGGTCCAGTTCTCCAGCATCCTGGAGGAACACCGCGCGGTGCGCCAAAGGGCCGGCCTCTTCGATGTCTCCCATATGGGGGAGATCGAGGTGCGCGGGCCGGGCGCATTCTCTCTGTTGCAACGTCTTTTGACCAACGACCTGGCCAAACTCGAAATCGGTCAGGCGCAGTACACCCTCCTGTGCCGCGAGGACGGCGGCACCCTGGATGATCTGCTGTGTTATCGCCTGGGGGCGGATCGCTACCTGCTGGTGGTGAACGCCGCCAATGCCGAGCGGGATTATAACTGGATCGCCGAACATGCCCAGGGCGTGGAGGTGATCGATCGGACCTTGGAGACCGCCCTGCTCGCTCTCCAAGGCCCCAGCGCAGAATCTATCCTGCGCGGCCTGACCCCTATCGAGTTGTCGAGCGTGAAGACTTATCGGGCTGCTGAAGGATATGTCGCGGGCAAACCAGCGCTCGTCGCGCGCACGGGGTATACCGGGGAGGACGGCTTCGAGATCTTTCTGGCCTGGTACGAAGCCGAGGCGGTTTGGGAACAATTGCTCCTGGCCGGAAAGAGCCAGGGTCTATTGCCTGCTGGGCTGGGGGCGCGCGATATGCTGCGCCTGGAGGCCGGCTTCGCCCTGTATGGCCACGAGCTGAGCGAGGAGTACAGCCCCTTGGACGCCGACTTATGGCGCTTCGTGGCCCTGGAGAAAGGGGAGTTCATCGGCCGCCAGGCGCTGCAGCGCCAACAAAGCCAGGGCCCGCGACGCGTGCTCGTCGGCCTCCGCATGATCGATCCCGGCATCCCCCGGCAAGGCTATGCGGTTCTGGCTAGGGATCGCCCGGTGGGCGCGGTGGCCAGCGGCGGCCTCTCCCCCACCCTGGGGGTGTCCATTGCCATGGCCTATGTCGCCACCGAGCACAGCCCTTTGGGCAGCTCGCTGGTGGTGCTCATCCACGGGCGGCCCCGCCGCGCGGTTGTGGTGAGCAGGCCTTTCTATAAGCGTCCTCCTCCCGGGTGAGCCTCTAAGAAAGGAGCGAGCATGATCCCCCCCGATCTCCACTACAGCCGTGAGCACGAGTGGGTGCGTTTGGAGGAGCGAGTGGCTACGGTGGGCATCAGCGACTACGCCCAGAACCAACTCGGGGATGTAGTTTTTGTGGAGCTCCCCGCGGTGGGGACGGTGTTGGCCCAGTTCAAACCCTTCGGGGTGGTGGAGTCGGTCAAGGCCGCCTCCGATCTCTTCTCCCCCCTCAGCGGGACCGTCTCCGCGGTCAACCAGGAACTGGTGGATCACCCCGAGCTGATCAACCAGGATCCCTACGGGGGGGGCTGGATGATTCGGATCGATCTGACGGATGTGGGCGAGATCAAAAACCTCTTGAGTGCCGATCAGTATACTGAGTACATCGGTGGGTTGGGGTGAGCTCCAAATGACCTATTGGCCCCATAGCCATGAGGATCGTCGGCGCATGCTGGAGGCGATCGGAGTGGATGGGGTAGAACGCCTCTTCGAAGCGGTCCCCGCTGAGGTTCGCTACCCCACCCTCGACCTCCCGCCCGCCCTCTCTGAAATGGAGTTAACGCGCCAGCTCCACCATCTGGCCGAGCGGAACCAGGACCTAGATCACCACCCCTGCTTTCTGGGGGCGGGGGCCTACCGCCATTTTGTGCCCGCGGTGGTGGACAGCCTACTGCGTCGAGGAGAGTTCTACACCGCCTATACCCCTTACCAAGCCGAAGCCAGCCAGGGGACCCTGGCCACCACCTACGAGTACCAGACCATGATCGGCGAGCTGACCGGGATGGATGTGAGCAACGCCTCTCTCTACGATGGGGGGTCGGCCACCGCGGAGGCCGCGCTGATGGCCGCGCGTATCACCCATCGCAGCCAGATCCTGCTGGCTCGCAGCGTTCATCCCGCCTATCGCCAGGTGCTGCGCACCTATGTGCAGGGTTTGCAGCTGCCGGTACGCGAGATCGGGTACCGACCGGATGGGAGGATTGACTGGCAAGAGGCCGGTAGCGCGCTCTCCGACGCCTCGGCCTGCCTCATCCTGCAGCATCCCAACTTCTTGGGTGTGCTGGAGGACACCGGGGAGGCGGCCGAGCTGGTCCACCAAAGGGGTGGCCTGCTGATCGTGGTGGTGGACCCCATCGCCTTGGGGCTGTTTCGTCCTCCCGGCGAGGAAGGCGCCGACATCGTGATCGGTGAGGGACAACCTCTGGGAACACCCCTGCAATTCGGGGGACCCTATTTGGGGTTCATGGCCTGTCGCGAGCGTTATCTTCGACAGTTGCCCGGCCGCATCGTGGGTCTGACCCAGGATAGGGAGGGACGGCGCGGCTTCGTCCTCACCCTGCAGGCCCGGGAGCAGCACATCCGCCGCGAGAAGGCCACCTCCAACATCTGCACCAACCAGGCCCTCATCGCCCTGGCCGCGACCGTCTACCTGGCGGCTCTGGGCAAGCAGGGGCTGCGCCGGGTGGCCGAGCTGTGTTTCCACAAGGCCCATTACGCGGCGCAGCGCATCGGCTCGCTGCCGGGCTTCGGCTTACCCTTCGGCCAGTTCTTTAAAGAGTTCGCCGTGCGCACACCCCGACC
>JACPWV010000151.1 GCA_016196905.1 Chloroflexota bacterium
ATAGGTCAAGCAGCCGCGGTCGGGATGGTACTCCATCTCCTTCGCCCCACAGATACCGTGCTGGTTGAACACGCAGGTATCCTCCCAACAGCGGATGCGCGTCATCCTGACCTCCTCTCCGCTCCCGAGGCGCTGGGTTGGCTCGAAGGGAGATCTACCTCCTCCGGCCAATCCAGCATCTGCGCCTGGGCGCGCTCCCCGGCCCTTAGCCGCGCCCCGGCCGGGACGATCACTAAGGCATTGGCCCGGCTCAGGGAAGTTAAGACGTGGGACCCCTGGGGGCCAGTGGTGCGGGCGTAATAAGCGCCGTCGCGGTGGGAGACCACCGCTCGCAGGAAGGAGGTCCGCTCGTCACTCGCCAGGTCCTCTTCCAGGATCACCTCCAGGGTTGGCTTGGCCCAGCGTGACCTCCCCTGCATGATCAGAAGGGCCGGCCGAGCGAAGAGTTCGAAGGTGACCGCGGCCGAGACCGGATTGCCCGGCAAGCCTAGGAGGGGCACCCCTCGAAAGTTTCCGAAGGCCAAGGGTTTGCCCGGGCGGATGGCCACCTTCCAGAGTTCCAGGTCGCCTTCCTGGGCCAGGACCTCGGTCATCCAATCGTGCGCCCCCACGGAGACCCCGGCCGAGGTGAGGTACAGATCGATCCCGGCCCTCTGCCCCTCCTCGAGCTTTCGGCGGATCTCCTCAGCACGATCGCGGGCGATGCCCAGGCGTACTGGGATCCCGCCGTAGCGCAGCACCAGCGCCGCCAGCGAATACTCGTTAGAGTCGCGCACCTGGCCAGGGCCCAGAGGCTGATCCAGGTCGACCAGCTCATCTCCGGTAGCCAGGATGCCTACCCGCGGCTTGCGGATAACCGACACGCGCGAGCGCCCCAGGGAGGCCAACACGCCGATCTCGAAGGGGCGCTGGGGGGTGCCTCGCGCCAGCACCAACTGCCCGCGGCGAATGTCCTCCCCTGCCGGTCGGACATTTGCGCCTGGGGCGACTTGGACGAGGATGGCGATCTCTCCGCGCTGTGGGGCGCGTCGTTCCTCGGGGCTTAGCCTGGCCTCGCTGGTGTCCTCGAAGCGCACCACCGCGTCGGCGCCGAGCGGGATGGGTGCGCCGGTGTTGATGCGCGCCGCCGTGCCCGGCAGCACCTCCACCGTGGTACTGGAGCCGGCGGCGATATCGGCCACGATGCGCAAAACTACGGGATGATCGAAAGCAGCCCCGCGCGTGTCAGCGGCGCGCAGGGCGTAGCCGTCCATCGAAGAGTTGGAAAAGGGAGGGACATCCTCAGCCGCGTAGACATCCTCGGCCAGGACGCGCCCCAGCGCCTCCAAGAGGGGCACTGGCTCCGCCTCCAAGGGGTGGAAGCGGCTTAAGATCCTCGCCGTGGCCTCTTCCAGGCTTAGCATCTCAGCGCTCGTGAGAGTCGCGCTCTAAGCCAAAGAGCTAGCTCTCGCTCGCCCCTGCTGCGGCTTCAGCCGCCTCAAGGCGGCGACCTGCCCCTATTATATCATCCCTTGTCAAGGCGCCTGAAGGCGCCGCACAGGCGAGAGGTGGCGACCTATTCGACTTTGCGCGAGTCTCGCGAGTTGGGTCGATGGTCGTTAATCAAGAATTGCCCCAGCCGAATGCTTCGCTCGTATCAAAAGGCTGACCTCCCTGGCGGAGGCCCGACTTTGAGTTCGATCGATAGACGGTCAGACGAACGGGCAAACCTCTCGGGCGGTGAAGGAGGGGTTGGCGTAGCCCCACTCTGCCAGGATCTCCCAGGTGGCGGGGTGGTCCTCGGCGAAGCGGTTGACCGCCGCGCAAGCGTGGGCGACATCGCCGCTTTCCGTGAAGCGATCCCAGAATAGCCGGCCTGCCTGTGCATAGATGTCCTCAGGCTGCTCTCCTTCGAGCTCCTCCAGGCGAGCCTGTGCGGCGTCCGGATCGCCCTGCAAGAGATGGGCCAGCACCAATCGAAATCGAGAGAAGGCAGGCAGCTCTTGGAGAGAGCCCTCTCGCCACCAGAAGCACTGGTCGCCTTCTTCCGTGGCGGCCACCGCCTGCCCATAGAGCTCGATCGCTCGTTCCAGGTTGACCTCCGCCAGCGCGTGGTTGGCATCCAGCACCAGAAAATATTGGCAGGCCACTGGGTCGAAGATCGATTCGGCCAAGATGAATTGGGAGCCGTCCCAACGATGGATCTCGGTGTAGCCCCGCTGCGGGCCCGCCCCCACCGAGGCGATCACCCCCACGTGCAGGATCAGTTCTTGGATGCCATCCTCGTCCCGGTCGGCAATGGTCAGCTGCGGAAAGGGGCCTCCCAGGTTTTCAGCGGTCAGGTCCCGATACCCAGACCCGTCCCAGCCCACCACATGAAAGCCCTTGAAACAGGTATGCGCGCCGCAGCTGAGGGAGGTGAACACCACCTCGGGAACGCCGTCGCCGGTCATATCCGCGACTTGGAGGAGACCGGGACCCACCACCCCGCCGGCGTGCTCCGGCGTAGTGCTGGCTTGAAAAACGACCTGATAGCGATCAGCGCTCCGATCTAAAATCAGGAACTCGCCTAAGCTGGAGAAGGGATCCTGGACCGGCGGTTCCACGTAACCTACCAGGATCTCTTTCTCACCATCGCCGTCGGAGTCCTCGACCCAGGTGCCCCCCAGCTCAACGGTGATGGCTCCCCAGGAGAAAAGGAGCGCTCGCAGCCCCGCGGCGTCGTCCGGGTGTCCATCCAAGTATTGGGCGATGGCGGGGGGGTAATCGCTGAAGCTGCCCGGTCGTTCGGGTATGGATGGCGTTGAGCCGGGTGCGGGGGTGGCTTCCGGAGTCGCTGAAGGCGTCGAGGGGGCGATGGGTGTACAGGCGATCAGTAAGCTAGTTAGAAGTACCATCGTACGCCGACACACCA
>JACPWV010000154.1 GCA_016196905.1 Chloroflexota bacterium
TTGATGTCGCGATGGACGATGCCGCGGGAGTGGGCATGGTCTAGGGCATCGCAGATTTGGGTAGCGAGGTCGAGGGTCTGTTCGAGGGTGGGGGGAGGGAGGTCATGCAGGGTACGGCCTTGGGCCAGCTCCATCACGATGAAGGATCGGCCATTCTCCTCCCCCACATCGTGGACGGTGACGATGCAGGGATGGTCGAGTTTGGCGGCGGTTCGAGCCTCTCTAAGGAAGCGTTGTTTGGCCTGCCCCCCTAATTCTGGCGAGAGGAGCTTAATAGCCACCTCCCGGTCCAGGGCGGTATCGTAGGCACGATAGACCTGGCCCATCCCCCCCTCGCCCAGGAGAGCCTGGATCCGGTAGCGGCCCTGGAGAGTGGTGCCGATCATGGCCTCCTCCCCCTGCATTGGAGGGCGATCAGCGTGAAGTCATCGTACTGGGCCGCCTCTCCAACGAAGTCCTGGACTGCCGCGATGAGGCCGTGAACCAGTTGCTCAGCGGAAGACGCCTGGTTCTCTCGAAGGAAAGCCACGAGACGTTCCTGGCCGAACTCCCTACCCTGCGGATCCTGAGCCTCGGTGATCCCATCCGTATAAAGCAAAACGCAGTCCCCCGGGCCGAAGGCGAAGCTGCTTTCCTGGAAATCCACCTGCCCTACGACCCCCAAGGCCATCCCCTCGATTTGGAGCGACTCGGCATGGAGGGATTCGGCCCTCAAAACTATGGGCGGCGGGTGGCCGGCGTTGGAGCAAGTCATGCTATGCGTGGCTGGGTCCAGGAACCCACACAAGGCGGTGACGAACATACCCGACCGCGCGTTGGCCAGGATCTGTTGGTTGGCTTTGGCCATGACCTGTGCAGGGGCGAGCCCTTCCGAAACAGCTGCCCATAGGAGGCTGCGAGCGAGGGCCATGAAAAGGGCGGCCGGCACTCCCTTGTCCGATACGTCCCCGATGAGGATGCCTATCTTGCCATTGTCCAGAGGGATGAAGTCGTAAAAGTCTCCGCTGATCTCTCGGGCCGGGTGCCAGTGGGCCGCCACCTCCCAACCCGGCACCACGGGACAGCCTTCCGGGAGGAGGCTAGTCTGGATGGCGTAGGCCATGCGGAGTTCCTGCTCCATGCGCTCCTTCTCCTTGGTCTCGAGATAGAGGCGTTGGAGTTCCTGGTACTGCTGAGCGTTGGCGATGGCCACCGCGGCTTGGTTAGCGAAAAGCGTCAAGCGCCTCTCGTCCTGGTCGGTGAAGGCAGGTTCGCCCAGCACCCGGGTGAGACTGAGGCAGCCCAGGATCTGGTTCTGATGGATAATGGGGACTCCGATCGCCGGACCTATGGCGCCCTTTGGGGCCCCCTCGATGCGCTGTGGCCAGCTGTCGTAGTCCTCAACTCGCACCGGTTTTCCCGTGGTGATAACGAGACCATCCAATCCTTCTGGTGGCTTGCCTACCTCGTGGATGGTTGAAGGGATACCGGCCTCGGCCAGCCCCATGGAGAGAAAGGCTCGAATCACCCGCTCCTGCGGGTCGTAGACCACCACCTCTCCCTCGCGGGCTTGCACGATCTCCGCCGTGCGACGTACTATCGCCCTCAAGACTTGGGAAAGATCCAATTGGCTGGTGACATCCAAGGAGGTTTCGTAGAGTCGGGCCAATTCCTTGCCCCTCTGTTGGGACTCTTCATAGAGCTGGGCATTGGCGATGGCCACCGCGGCCTGGTTGGCGAAGAGGGTCATCAGTTGGATATCCTGCTCGGTAAAAGGTGGATCCTCTCGGCTTCGACCGACCCAAAAAATGCCCAGAACGTGATCGCCATGTTCCACCGGTACGCCGGCGGCGTGATAAACGATACCTGGAGGGACCTTGGGAAAGCGGCCCATCCAGGCGTCGTAATCCGTGACGATCAAAGGCTTTCGCGAGAGCAAGATCTTGCCGGTGAGACCTTCGCCGGGCTTTAAGACAAAACCCCAGATGGAGTCCGGCAAATTGTAAGTGACCGAGGATCGTAGTTCTTGACGAACCTCATCATAGAGGTAGATCTGGCCGAAGCGGCCCTGGACCAGTCCTACCGCCCGTTGGATGATGCGTTCCAACACACGCGGCAAATCTAGCTGTCGAGTGATGTCTAGAGAAGTCTCATACAGTTGGCTGAGTTGCTCGCTGGTCTCTCGAGCAGTTTCGTACAGCCGCGCGTTGTCGATGGCCACTGCCGCCTGGTTAGCAAACAGGGACAACAAGCGAACGTCGTCTTGGTTGAAGGGGAGATCCTCCCTGTTGCGGTCTACCGCCAAGACGCCGATGGCTTGGGCACCGCGCTTTAAGGGAACGGCCATGCTGCGGGCAAACACGCCTTTGGCATACTGAGCTGAGCGACCTTCCCAGGTGTCATAGTCATCCACGACCACGGGCTCTCCGCTGGCAAAGGCTTGACCCGAAACCCCTTCGCCTGGTTTTAGATGGACCCGGGCAATTTTCTCTGGTTGTTTGTAGGGGACCAACGGGATTAGCTCGTCCTGCTTTGGGTCGTATATCCGCAAATTGGCTGAGCGGGCTTTCAACAGCTTCGCGGCCCGGTCCAGGATGGCTTCCAGCACCTTGGGGAGGTCCAGCTCCTGGACGATGTCGAGGGAGGTGTCATACAGCTGGGCCATCTCCTCAGCGGAACGGGCCACCTCCTGATACAGCCGAGCGTTCTCGATGGCCACCGCGGCTTGATGGGCCAGGCTGGAGATCAGCTCCAAGTCCTCCTCGGAGAAGATCCCCTCCTGATAAGGGTTATCTACATAGATCAGGCCGATGCTGCGGTCCCGAGCCTGGAGGGGAACGCACAGAACCGAGCGCAGGCCCAACTCCTGCACGCTGCCTCGCCCCATCAGCCGCTGATCCTTCTGAGCGTTGGAGGTGAGGAGCGGCCGCCCTTCTTGAGCCACTTGGGCGAGGATGCCCCGGCTGACCTGGAATTCGGGGGCCTGGATGGTCTCCCGCTCGATGTTGCGGGCCACGCGAAAGACGAGCTCGTCTGAACCAGTATCCCGGAGCATCAGGAAGCCCCGTTCTGCCCCGGTGATCTCCAGAACCTTATCGATGGCGAGGTTCAGCACCTCATCCAGGTCCAGGCTGGAGTTGACGCTTCGAGCGATCTCACTGAGCAGCGCCAAGCGTTGCCGGCTGTCGCCTTTGAGGACGTGCTTGTCCATCTGCTGGATCATTCTAACAAACTGTCAGTGCCCTTTCAAGGGTTCGGCGAGAGCCGCTCGATTGGAGGTCTATTTGGATACCCCGGAGAAGCCTGGGATCGGACTGCAGGCCCTCGCCCGGGACAAAAAAATCGAGCAGAACCATTCGGCTCTGCTCGACACGTTTGGCTGAGAGATGAGTTCTACTTGGCGGCCTCGACTTTCTCCACCTCGCGCTGCTCCTCCCCATCGGCCGGGCGCAGGGAGATCTCCCCATCCGCCGCATCGACGATCACCCGCTGCCCCTGCTTGAAGGTGCCGGCGAGCACCGCCTCCGATAGCGCATCTTCGATGCGGCGCTGCATCACGCGGCGCAGGGGGCGCGCGCCGAAGAGGGGATCGTAGCCCTCCTTAGCCAACAACACCCGGGCCTCCTCGGTCAGCTCCAGTTGGATCTGTTGGTCCTTGATGCGCTCCTGAATCCGGCGGAACATGAGTTCCACGATCTCTTTGATCTGTTCCTCAGACAGGGCTCGGAAGACCGCGATGGCATCGATGCGGTTGAGGAACTCAGGGCGGAAGGTCCGCTTGAGCTGATCCAGCACCTTCTCCTTCATCTTCTGGTACTGGTCCTCGGCGGTCTTGGCCTGGTCGCGCCGGGTGGCGAAGCCCAGGCTCATCTCGCGGGTGATCAGCTCGGCGCCCACGTTGGAGGTCATCAACAAGAGCGTGTTTCGGAAATCGACCCGCCGGCCTTTGGCATCCGCCAGGTTACCGTCTTCCATGATCTGCAGGAGCATGTTGAAGGCTTCCGGGTGGGCCTTCTCGATCTCGTCCAAAAGGATGACCGAGTAGGGATGGCGGCGGATGGCCTCGGTGAGTTGCCCGCCCTCCTCGTAGCCGATGTAGCCGGGCGGGGCGCCCACCAGGCGGGAGACGTTGTGGCGCTCCATGAACTCGGACATGTCCAGCTTGACCAAAGCCTCCTCGTTGCCGAAGAGAAACTCAGCCAGGGCCTTGGCCAGCTCGGTCTTGCCGACACCGGTCGGCCCCAGGAAGATGAAGGATCCCATGGGTCGCTTGGGATCTTTGAGCCCGGCCCGGGCGCGGCGCACCGCCTTGGAGATGATCTCGATGGCCTCGTCTTGCCCCACGATGCGCTTGTGGAGCTCCCCCTCCATGCGCAGCAGTCGATCGGACTCCTCCCCGGCGATGCGCGTCACCGGGATGCCCGTCCACATGGCGACCACCTCGGCGATGTCCTCCGGGGTCACCTTGAGCTGCGCCCCTTCGGAGGCGGGCCAGCCCAAGGGCAGCTGATCGATCTCCTCGGCCAGCTCCTCCTCGTAGCGCTCGGCCCCCACGAGTTCGCGGCGAGAGCGCCAGGGCTCGGCACCCGGCGCCTCGGAGGCAGCCTTCGGATTCAGGGAGGGCGCCTTGTACATACGCACCCGCGAGGCGGCCTCGTCAATGAGATCGATGGCTTTGTCGGGCAGGTGCCGATCGGTGATGAAGCGGGCTGAGAGGTAGGCGGCCTGGCGCAGAGCCTCCTCGGTGATGAGCACGTTATGGTGCTCCTCGTAGCGGTCCACGATCCCCTTGCGATCACCTGCAGCTCCCCGCGGGCCAGGGAGGGCTTGAGGATGTTGGCGGCATCCACCGAGCTGCCCGCTGCGCCGGCCCCCACGATCATGTGCAGCTCATCGATAAACAGAATGCTCTTGGAAGCTTTCAGCTCTTCGATGACCCGTTTGAGGCGCTCCTCGAACTGGCCGCGATAGATGGTCCCCGCCACCAGGGAGCCCACATCCAGCATCACCAGGCGACGGTTGAGCAGTTGGCGCGGGGCCTTGCCCTCGGCGATGAGCTGGGCCAGGCCTTCCACGATAGCGGTCTTGCCCACCCCGGGCTCGCCGATGAGGGCCGGATTGTTCTTGGTGCGCCGGGAGAGGATCTGAATGACGCGCTGGATCTCCTTCTCGCGGCCGATGATCGGATCGAGCTTGCCCTCCTCGGCCAGGGCGGTGAGATCGGTGC
>JACPWV010000008.1 GCA_016196905.1 Chloroflexota bacterium
GACCAAACTGCTCACCATCCGCGGCGGCATCCTGGGCCCGCGCGTCCTGGACCCGGCCGGGGTGGAGGAACTGGCTCGACTGCCCTCCCGCGAGGTGCTGTTGGCACGGGTCGTCGGACAGGCCAGCGCGCCGCTGTATGCCCTAGCCGGCGTGCTCGCGGCGTCGCTGCGCAACCTTGTGTATGTCCTGCAGCAACGAATGGACCAGCTGGAGTCACAGTCTGAGCCAGCGCCTTAACGCGAAAGGCTAACCTCGAGAAAGGAGCGTCCAGATGCCCAAGGAAAGCAAAGCCAAGGCGACCAAGCCCAAAGTCGAGGAGTTGGTAGACGAGGTTTCCAAGCTCACCGTGCTGGAGCTGTCCGAATTTGTGAAGGCGCTCGAGGAACGCTTCGGGGTGTCCGCCGCGCCCAGCGCGGTCGTGGCCGCGCCGATGCCCGGCGCCGCCCCGGCCCTGACTCCCTCGGCACCCGCGGCCGTCCCCGAGGAGAAGACCGAGTTCGATGTCCTGCTCAAGGAGGTCGGCCCGCAGAAGATCCAGGTGATCAAGGTAGTGCGCGAGCTGACCGGTCTGGGCCTGCGCGAGGCCAAGGACTTGGTAGAGTCCACCGCCAACGCGCCGGCCCTGGTAAAACAAGGGATCAACCAGGAGGAGTCCAAGACCGCCAAGGCCAAACTAGAAGAGGTCGGGGCGGTGGTCGAGGTCAAGTAGCAACCGACCACCAGCGCGAGACAGACACCACCGCGACGATCGTCGCGGTGGTGTCATGGCAGGCTACTTCTCCCCTCGACCTCGGTTATGAGTCCCCTACAGAGCTCGGAGTGGGAACGCGCGGAGATACCTGCCCCAATGTGTTGCGTCCACCCTGCTTGGCGGCGTAGAGGAAAGCATCGGCCATCTCCACCAGGCTCTTGTCGCCCGGCGCGTCCTCCGGATAAGCAGCCACCCCCAGGCTGACCGTGATGGGGCCGTGGGCGAAGCGATGCTCCGCCACCGCGTTTCGAATCTTCTCAGCCACCTCCATCGCCCGTGCCCGGTCGGTCTCGGAGAGGATGAGCACGAACTCGTCGCCCGCATAGCGGGCCACCACATCGGTCTGGCGGGTGAGGCGGCCCAGGAGCTTGCCCAAATCGCGTAAAAGATCATCCCCCGCCAGGTGCCCATGGGCATCGTTGTACCTCTTGAACCCATCCACATCCAGCAAGATCGTGGAGAGCGGCCGAGAGTAGCGTTGGGCGCGAGCCAATTCGCGCTCCAGCGCCTGCCAGAAGTGGCGCCGGTTGAAAAGCCCGGTCAGTCCGTCGGTGACGGCCAGGCGGCGCAGATCTTGGTAGAGCTGGGCGTTCTCCATGGCCACCGCGGCGTGGTTAGCGTACAGGCTCAGCAGCGAGATCTCCAATTCGCTGAAACCTCTATTGCCGTCCTCGGCCAGGACGCACAGCACCCCCGTGCTGCCCTCCTGCGATTTCAGGGGCAAGGCCAATCCGGCGTTGGGTAGGCCTGAGTCTCGGCGCGAGATGGGTTGTGCTCGCCCCAGGCGGAAGGCCCGCCCCACCGCCCCCCGCCCCGGTTGGATGGTCATGCCTAAAAGCCCCGGGCCGGCCCCCTGCGAGGCGGCGCACACCAGGTGCTGGTCAGAGCTTAGATAGAGGATCGCCGCGCGGGCCTTGGCCAGGCGGGCCGCTCCCTCTACGATCGCCTCGGGCAGGTCGGGGGCGCCGATGCGCGCGGTGACCTTGAGGGCGGTCTGGTACAGAACGGCTAACTCGTCGCGGGCCTCGCGGATCTCCTCGTACAGCAACAAGTTATCGATGGCCGTCCCCAGCTGGCCCGCCATGTGGTACGCCCACTGGTGGGCCTCCTCGGACACCTTATCCTTGCTGCGGCTGGCCAGGTGGAGCACCCCCACCGCCCGGTTGCGCGATTCCAGAGGGAAAGCTACTGCATAGGTCCAGCCCCGCCCCCCTGCCGCGCTCAGGCGTCTCTCGGAGGCGGTCGGGTTGCGTGACCACAGTACCGGCTTGCCCGAGAGCAGAGCACGCCGGGCCATCGCTTCGCGCCCCTCCTCCCCGGCCGCGCGCCGGGGGGCTGCGCTGGCTGGGCGGCTGGCCTTGAGAACGAGCCGCTCGCCGGGCTCCGCCACCAAGAAGATAGAGCCCTCTTGAAAGCCGGCCAGGCCCAAAATGTGATCCAAAGCTTGGGCTAAGAGGGCCTCGGAAGCCAGGGATCCCTCCAGGGGTTGAACGGCCAACGCTGGAATGAGAGGGCCCGAGTTGAGGAGCGGCTCACGCTGATGGTGGCTGGCTCGCTGCCGCCGCTTCATCCAGGCCCAGGCAAAGAAGGGCCCCGCCGCTGCAGCGAAGGAGAGGCCCACGATTTGGTAGAGGCGCTCCACATCCCCCGACCAGCCCCAACCAGGGAGCTGCCCCAGCACCAGGATGACCAACCCCGCATAAAGCGTGGCCACCCCCAGGAGCAACAAGCCCAGGCTAGCAGTTGAAGATCGTGGTGACCTCCGCTCAGTACTCATGCCCACCTCGGCCCAGGCGTAAGGGTCTCAGATTCGACGCGTCGGGACCCGCGCACGACAAAGAGGGAACCCACCCCTCCCACCTGAGAGGCGGTGGGCTCCAGAACACCGATCCCTTTCAGCGGCCTTGACACTGCCCCGCGGCATCGATCAGTGACCCGGAGGTTCACCCCCTTCACAGGGTCGCCCCGCGGAAAAGTGACATCATCCTACTCTATCACACAGGGCTATCCAGGTCAATGCCCGCGGGTTAAGATTCGGTTAATCTTCCTGCCCCTTACTGTCCCCAGTCGCGCTCGTAGAGGAAATCATGGCCGATGGTGCGCCGGCTGACTTTGGCGATGACGGGTGGGATCCGCTTGAACTGCACCTGGCGCACTAGTTGGGCCAGGCGCGCCACCCGCTGCGGATCGTAGCCCAGGGCCACCACCTCCTCCTCCGCATAGCGCTCATCGTACAAGAGATACAGGATCTGGTCTGCCTCCCGGTAGCGCAAACCCAATTCCTCCTCGTCGGTCTGTTCCGGCCATAGATCGGCGGTGGGGACCTTGGCCACGATACGTTCGGGCAAGCCCCAGGCCCGGGCCACTTGCCAGATCTGGGTCTTGTACAGATCCCCCAAGGGGTTGATGGCCGAGGCCATATCCCCGAAGAGAGTGCCGTAGCCCAAAAGCAGTTCGCTCTTGTTGCTGGTGCCGATGACCAAGCCGCCGAATTCAGCTGACTGATCGTAGAGGACGATCATGCGCATGCGCGCCATCAGGTTGCCCCGTCGCCGCCGATCCATGTCAGAGTTCATCTGGAAGAAGGGCTCCAGCATGGGAGTGATTTCGATGCGCTGGTATGGACCTCCCCACTCCTCCACCAGCAGCATGGCGTCCGAGACCGAGTCGGGGCTGCTGGTGCGATAGGGCATCAGGACGACCAAGACATTCTGCGCGCCAAAAGCCTGGACCGAGAGGTAACCAGCCAGAGCCGAGTCGACGCCCCCGGAGAGGCCCACCACCCCCCGCGTGTAGCCGAATTTGCCCGCTTCCTCGCGCAGGAAATTGACCAGCAAGCGATGCAGCAGCGGGGGATCGACCTGGAGTCTAGCGGCGATCTGATCCTTCACCCCAGCGTTTCTCCCAACTGATCCGAGTCAGCTCGCGCAGCGTGGTGAGGAGGCGCTCGTCGCGCAGCAGGGGCAAGCGGGAGCGCACCCGGCGCACCTCGTCCAGGTCGATCTCCCCCACCAGCAGGGTCTCCTCCAGCAGGGGCGCCTGGGCCAGGATCTGGCCGCGCGGCCCGAAGACCGCGCTGCCGCCCCAGAAGGTGGCCCCATCTTCCAGGCCGACGCGATTGCAGAAGAGTAAGTGGCAGGTGAGCAGCTCGGCGTAAACTTGGTTGAAGCGGCTCACCGTCTCCGCCTGGCCCAGCGTGCTCCTGCCCCCAGACACCTCGTAGCCAGGACTGGCGTTGATCTCGATCAAGAGGTCCGCCCCATCCATCCATAAGAGGTAAGGGCTGGAGAGGTGCCAGGCATCCTCGCAGATGAACAGCCCGGTGCGGATCAACCGCGTGTCGAAGGCGCGCAGCCGATCCCCCGCGGCAAAGAAGCGGCCATCCTGGAACATACCATAGGTGGGCAGATAGACCTTGCGATGGGCGTGCCGGGTGGCCCCCTGGGCCATATAAGCCGCGGCGATGTAGAAGCGGTGCCTCTCATCCTCTTCCACGAAACCGACCACGATATCGAGATCTCGACTCACCCTTTCTAACTCGGCCAGCACCGCGCTGTGGCCCACGCGCTGGGCGACGGCCGGCACCAGGTCCTTGAGATAATAGCCGGTCAGGGAGAGTTCGGGGAAGACCACGAGCTCGGCCTTCTCTTTTTGGGCGCGTTCAACATAGTGAAGATGCATTTCGAGGTTGGCCTGCACGTCGCCCAGGCGAGGCTTCACCTGGGCCAGGGCCACCACCGTCTTCCTCACTGCGGCGCTCCTTTCGCCAAAGCGGGCCTCCGCCTCAGGTGGAGAAGGCCCAGGGCAGCCAAGAGCGCCAGGCTCGCCCCCACCCACTGGCTGTAGCGCAGGCTGCCGATGTAGAGGGTCTCGTCGCCCCGAGTAAACTCCACCAAGAAATCACCGAGCGAGGTAAGGAAAAGATAGAGCAGCGCGACTCCCCCGCTCAGCGCGCGGGGTCGAGGCCAGAGCATGAGCAGCAAGGTAATCAGCGCGCTCCAGGCACCCAAGTAGGCCTGCGCAGGATGGCGCAGAGCCGGGATGCCGTAGACATCGGGCAACGTATAGGCCCATGGCCCTCCCGTGGCCAGCCCGTAGCCGCAGCCGCTCAGCGTGCAGCCCAGCCAGCCCACCGCCTGGCCCAGGGCCGCGCCCGGGGCGAGGATGTCGGCCAGCGCGGGGAAAGAACGCCTTCGATGTACGGCATACAGAGCCAGGGCCAGGCTACCGCCCAACAGCGCTCCGGGCCAGGCCAGCCCTCCTTGGGTCAGGGTGGCGATCTCCGCGGGTCGCGTGCTGAAATGGGACCACCACAGCGCAACGCTGAGCGCGCGCCCGCCCATCAGCCCACCGACCGCAGTCACCAGGCCAGCGTCGAGAGCATACATCTCGATCCCGCGCTCTCGTCCGCCTGGGGCGGACTCGCCACCACCAAGGTCGGAACGGCGGCGGGCCTCAAACACGGTCATGGCCAATCCCGCGCAAATCGCCAGCGCCAGCGCCAGGATGAGCGAGTAGGTCGACCCAGGGAAGCCAGCCACATCCCAGGTGACGGGAGACATCTAACTCTGCAGGCTTTCCACGATGCGAGCGTACTTCTCGGCCAGCTCCTGGGCTCCGCTCTGGCTGGAAGCTTCGGCGTGGATGTGGATCAAGGGCGCGTCGGGGTCGGGGCGCACCAGCACCCACTCCTCGCCCAGTTGGATGCGCACCCCCTCGATCTCCGGCCCCTGGTCCGCCTTCGGCGGACGGTACTGTTCGTTCAAGCGACGCATCACCGTCCCTTTAGCCTCCCAGGGGCAAGAGACCCGCCGCTCGGCCAGGTGATATTGCGGAAGGGAATTGACCACCTCGGAGAGCTTGGTCCCCTGAGCAGCCAGGTATTCCAAAAGCTTGACTGTGGCCATCAACCCATCCGGGGCCTCGTGGAACGGGGCGTAAATGAAGTCGCCGGTCCCATCCCCGGCCAGGATGGCCCCTTCCTCAGCGGCCGCGGACATGAAGGCCTGGGGATCCACCCGGCAGCGCACCACCCGCCCTTGGTGCTGAGTGGCGATGCGCTCGAAGATGGAGGGCAGATGCACCGGCACCACAATCGTCCCCCCGGGGTGCTGCCGCAGGGCCAACTCGGCCAGGGCAGCGGTGGCCACGATCCCTGAGAGGACGCGGCCCCCATCATCGACCAGGAAGATCTTCTCCCCACCCACATCCAGGCGCACGCCCAGATCGGGGCGCACCGCCGAGGCGATCTGGGCCAATTGGTGCAACGCCGCTTGGAACTCCTCGGGCAGGATGGACATCTTGCTCTCGTCGATGCGAGCATTAAGAGCCACCACATCGCAATCCAGGATATTTAGCAGAGAGGGGAGCACCAGCGACGTGGGGGCATGAGCATAGTCCACCACCAGCCGGAAGCGGGGGGGGCGGATGATGTCTGCGTTCACCGCGGCCATGAAACCCTGGGCGTAGCGCTCCACCACCTGGGGGGCATAGGCGATGGTGCCCACATCCCCCAGGTAGACGCGGCGAAACTCCTCTCGGAAGAAGACCCGCTCGATCTCCCGCTCCTTGGCTTTGCTCAGGTTACGGCCGCGCTCATCGAAGAAGCGGATATCCACCACCCGGTTATCGAAGGGGGACAAACGCACATGCACCCCGCCAGCCGCGGCGCTGATGCGGGTGATGTAGCGAGCCACCGGGATGGGCATATTGCCCAGGTCGGAGACGTGGATCCCTGCCGAGGGCAGCCCGGAGATCATGGCCCGCTTGATCATGCGCGGGCTGCGGTGGGGATCGCGGTTCATGGTCACCGTGCTCCCCAGCGGCAGGACCGTGCCGAAGGCAGCCCCCAGCTTGGCCGCAAACTCCGGGGTCAGATCCAGGTTGACCAGTCCGGTGACACCAAAACGGCCGAAGAGGACCCGCCGCCCTTGGGCCCCCCAGATCAGGCTGGATTTGACGATGGCCCCCGCCTCGATCTCCTTCTCCGGCCAGATCTTCACCTCGGCGTGAATGATAGACCCTTCGCCCACGATGCTGTTGTCTCCGATCACCGCCCCCTCGAAAACCATGGCCCTACTCTTGAGTACCACCTGTTTCCCCACTAAGGCCCCACGCAGCTCCACCCCTTCCCCCACATAACTGTTGCGCCAGATGATGCTGCGATCGATTTGCGCACGGGTGTCTAGGATGGTATTATCGCGGATCACACTGGGGCCCCGCACCACCACCCCGCCTTTGATCTTCACTCCATTCCCCAAGTAAATGGGTCCATACAGTTGCGCATCCGGAGCGATCTCCACTTCGCCCCCTACCCACACGTTACCTCCCAGGTGGCGGCCGATCTCCACATCGCGCACCCGGCCTTCCAGGAGATCGAAGCTGGCTCGGCGGTAGTCGTTCAGGTTGCCCACATCGGTCCAGTAGCCCTCCGCCACGAAGCCGTAGATCTCCTCGCCCCGCTCCAAGAGCCGGGGAAAGACCTCCTTGCTAAAATCGTAAGACTTACCTGGCTCCAGGCCCTGTAAGGCCTCCGGCTCCAACACATAGATGCCGGTATTGACCGTATCGGAGATGACCTCGCCCCCGCTGGGCTTTTCCAGAAACTGGCGGATGCGCCCCTGGGAGTCGGTGATCACCACCCCGTACTCCAAAGGATCCGGGACGCGATAGAGAACCAGGGTGGCCAGCGCCTCGTGGCGACGGTGGAAATCCAGGATCGCCCCCAGGTCGAAATCGGTGAGGGCATCGCCGCTGATGACCCAGAAGGTCTCGCCCAAATGTTCGGCCGCCTGCCTAACGCTCCCCGCGGTCCCCAGCGGCACCGACTCGATGGAGTAATCCATCCGCATGCCCAGTTCCTGGCCGTCGCCGAAGTAATCCTGGATCACATCGGCCATGTGCTGCAGGGTGAGCACCACCTCGCGGATGCCGTGGCGTTTCAACAGCTCCAGGCTGTGAGCCAGGACGGGCTTGTTCACCAGGGGCACCATGGGCTTCGGCCGTCCAATGGTCAAAGGGCGCAGCCGCGAGCCCTGCCCGCCGGCCATCACCACCGCTTTCATGGCCAACCTCACCCAGGGGAGTACCGAGGTCGATGCAATCATACCACAAAGGATGCACACAAAAAAAGAGGCCGGGCGCAGCGCAGTCCCGGCCTCGGGGTGCCTGGCAGTCACGGGTTGCGCAGCCATAGCGAAGCGAAGCTGCCGAAGAGGACCAGCTGCAGGATAAAAGCCACCGTGCCGCCCAACCAGGTCAACGGACTGGCCGGATGACCATAGATCTCCTCAGCGAGCAGACGGGCTTGGCGGGCACTCCAGACCGCTTGAGCCAGCCAGAGCAGCCCCCATAAGGCCACTCCCCATGAGGCCACCGGGAGACGCATGACCGAGGCCAAGGCCATGGGCAGGAAGAAGAGCACTCGTGGTAGCTGAGCATAAGGGTAGA
>JACPWV010000159.1 GCA_016196905.1 Chloroflexota bacterium
CACGGGAAGGGGCAGGCACGGGGGCCTGCCCCTAAGTCTCTATTGGGTGTAGGGGAGGGGCTTGTCCCCTCCCGTTACCATCGGGAGGCCACGAGAGCCTCCCCTACGGTCTGGATGCGATGGGGAGCTCAGGCTGAACTGGTGGGCAGCATAATATTATGGCGCCAAAAGCTCGGCTAGGGTGACCAGGCGATAGCCCCTCGCCCGCAGGCCCTGGATGATGGCGGGGAGGGCCTCGGCGTCCAGGCGATTCAAATGGAAGACGATGATCGACCCGTTGCCGGCCTCGTTCAGCGCCTTGTCGAGCATCGACTGGGGGCTGTTGGCCTCTAACCAGTTCATCACATCGATGCTCCACACCACGGTCAGGTATCTCTCCTCGGCAGCGATGCGTCGAACGCGCGCGTCGCGTTTGCCGAAGGGGGGGCGAAACCAAGGCCGCGGGTCGTGGCCAGCGATCTCCATGAGGGTGGCCTGGGCATGGCGCAGCTCCTGGCGGATGGCCTCGTCGCTGAGTTCGATCAGGCGGGCATGCGAGTCGGTGTGGTTGCCGATGGGGTGCCCCTCGGCCACCATGCGCTGGACCAGATCCGGGTGGTGGCGGGCCCAGGCTCCGGTGATGAAGAAAGTGGCGCGCACATCCCAAGCTCGCAAGGTGTCGAGCACGGCTGTCCCCATCTCCCCGCCCAGCTCGGCGTCGAAGGTGAGCGCGATCCAGGGCCGCTCCGGGCTGCCCCACCCCATTTCGCGCTCACTAATCGCGGGAGGCGAGGGAAGGGGCGTTGCTCTCAGAGGCGTGGGGGTCAGGGCGCGAAGTTCTCGCTGGATGAGGCGAAGGTCGTCGGGCGGCGGTGATATGGAAGGTGGCCGCGACGGTACCAGGAGCGGGGAATGAGATCCTGAGTGCATTGAAGCCGGAGGACTCGACAGCGTCGAATCGACCCACCCCAGCGAGGAGCTCCCCTGGGGGCGCACCGCGACTGAGACAGGGCGGGCGTCGAACCAGGCCACCGCCCCAACAAGGATCAGGGGCAAAAATAAAAGGCGGGCGGCGACGAGTTGAGACGACGAGTTCACGCCCACCTCCGAGGTTAGCTGTTGGCCTAAAGCTTTAGCCTGCTCCTCCCCCGCGCTCTCAGTCTAGCACGGCTATCCACGGGGGTCAATCCCCCGAAGGGCCCATGGCTTGGAACACTACTCCCCGAACATCTCTCCCACCGAGAGGCCCAGGTGAACGCGACGGATGACCTCCGCCAGGAGGGGAGCGACGGAGAGGACGGTCATGTTGGGCAAACGCTTCTGGGGCGGGAGGGGCAGCGTGTTGGTGGTCACGATCTCCTTGATGGGCAGCTCGCGCAGCCGGTCAGCGGCAGGAGGCACCAGGATGGGATGGGTGAAAGAGAGATAAACATCCTTGGCCCCGTGTTCTTTGACGATGTTCACCGCCTGGACGGCTGTCCCCGCGGTGGCCACCTCGTCGTCCACCACGATGACGTCTTTGCCTTTCACCTCTCCGATCACGGTGAGGGCCTCGGTTTCGGAGCCGTCGCCGCCGCGGCGCTTCTCCACAAAGGCCATGGGCAGCCCTAGCTTGGCCGCGAAGTTCCGCCCCTTTTTGGCGAACCCCAGGTCCCCGGTCACAATCACCGCATCGTCGAGTTCCTTCTTCAGGAAGTAGTCGCTGAGCAGGTGGAAAGCGGTCAACTCGTCTCCCGGGATGCTGAAAAAACCCTGGATCTGCCCGGCGTGGAGGTCGATGGTCATCCAACGATCAGCCCCCGCAGCGGAGATGAGATCGGCCACCAGGCGAGCGGCGATGGGCACTCGCGGCTCGTGTTTCTTGTCGCTGCGGGCATAGGCCAGATAGGGCGTCACCGCCGTGATCCGCCCGGCCGAGTCCCGCCGCAGGGTGTCGATGAAGATGAGCAGCTCCATCAAGTTTTGATTGACGGGGGAACATACCGTTTGGATCAGAAACACATCGTGAGAGCGGACGCTCTTATGCAGCCGAACATAGGTGTTCCCGTTGGGGAATTCGAAAACATCCGCCTCCCGCAGGGGCACCCCTAGGTAATCGGCGATCTCCTGGGCCAGCTCCGGATTGGCCCGCCCGCTGAATAGAGCCAGTTCGCCGTACATCCTCTCGCCCATGGGGCGGCTTTGAGCCATAGCGCGAGCCTCCCGTCCCGGATCGTTACCTGCGGCGATCCAGGAATTTTCCCATCAAGATCCCATCCACATACTCGCCCTGGAGCTTGTAGGCGCGGCGCTGCACGCCTTCCACCTGGAAGCCCAAGCGGCCATACAGCTCGACGGCCGGCGCGTTGGTGGAGAAGACCTCCAGTTGGATCTTCTCGTACCCAGCCGCTTGGGACCAGGTCAATAGGTACTCGACCAGCGCCCCTTCGATCCCCAACTCCCGGTAGCGGGGTCCCAGGGACATGCCCAGAGTTCCCACGTGTTTGTCCTTATCCCCGAAGCGGCCGGGGAAGAGGGTGCCCATGCCGATCACGGCTCCTTCAGCCTCGGCCACACAAATGAGGATACCCGCCTGCTGGGAGCGACGTTGGATAAACTGGCGCTCGTCCTCTTCGTTCAGGGGCGCTTTCTCGATCCCCACGTAAAGCCCCTCGCCGCTCACCTCCTCCAGATGGGCCACCAGCCCGGCGGCGTCCTCCTCCTGGGCTGGGCGCAGGGCAACTTCCAATCCCCCCTCTGCAGTGAAGATGGTTGGGGAGGGCCAAGGGCTCACCCGCTTTGCTCCTGAGCCAAGAACTGCCTCTTCTGGATGGCCATGCTTACCTCGTCGTAGAAGCGCCCATCCCGGTACAGGGCGGCGCGCGTTGTCCCCTCCCGCTGAAACCCGCATTTCTCATAACAGCGAACCGCGCGCTGATTGAACTCGTAGACGCGCAGATGTACCCGCTCCAAATTCAAGCTTTCGAAGGCGTAGCGCAAGAGGGAGCGAATGGCGTCGCTGCCGTAGCCACGGTCCCAGTGATCCACCTCCCCGATGACGATGCTCAACTCCCCCTGCGCAGCCGCCGGATCCAGGTGGTGGAGGCCGATGTTCCCTATCAGCCTGCCCTCCCGAGTCTCGATGGCGAAGAGTTGAACGCGCGGATCCGCCAAGGACTCCTCCAACCAGCGCGCCTCTACATCCCAGGGTATGGGAAAAGGAAGGCGGCCCAGGTAGTAGCCCACCTGGGGGTCGCGCATCCAGCTCAAGAGGATGGGGATCTCGCTGGAGCGCAGGGGCCGCAAGCGAGTACTCTCGCCCACCAAAGAGGTCGCTACCTGGCCAGCAGGGACAGGGGCTGAACTCTCCCCGGCGGAGCCGGCCTGAGGCCGACGAAGCCAGGGACGCGGTGTGCGAAGCAAGGGCATAGCCTAGCGCTCCAGCATGGGGTAGGACTCTAGTAGTCGCTCGGCGGCGGCGTGTGGATCGATCTGGCGCTGGGCGATCTCCTCCAACAAGCCTTCCCATAGCTGCGCATCCACGCGCACCAGCGTGCGCTGCAAGAGCTCGGCTCCTAGGGCGCGTCGGAGCTCCTCCTCGCCGCGGCGGCGATCGCGCAGCTGCCGCTCACCGCTCCCCTGGAGATAAGCCCAATGGGCCGTCATCGCATCGAGCAAGGCAGAGATACCCTCCTCGCGGGTGGCCACCGTCTTGAGCACCGGGGGCTTCCATCCATCGCCAGTGGGGGCATCGCTGAGGCTAAGCATACTCTTGAGGGCGGCCACCGCGGCGTCGGCCCCCACCCGATCGGCCTTGTTCACCACGAAGATGTCGGCGATCTCGAACAGGCCGGCCTTGATGGCCTGGATCTCATCGCCCAGGCCGGGGGCCTCCACCACGATGGTGGTATGGGCCTGGCGGGCGATCTCCACCTCCCCCTGCCCAGCCCCCACCGTCTCCACCAAAATCACCTGTAAGCCGGAGGCGTCCAGCACCTTGACCGCATCGCCGGTGGCCAGGGCCAAGCCGCCGTAGTGCCCTCGGCTGGCCATGCTGCGGATGAACACCCCCTCATCACGAGAGAGTTCCTGCATGCGGATGCGATCACCCAGCAGCGCGCCTCCACTAAAAGGGCTGGAGGGGTCCACGGCTACGATCCCCACCGTCTGGCCTCCAGCCCGCAGGGCTTTGGCCGCGGCGAAGGCCAGCGTGCTCTTGCCCGACCCCGGGGGTCCGGTGATGCCCACGATGTGAGCCCGGCCCGTGTGGGGATAAAGGGCCGCCAGCGCCTGGCGCGCTTGGGGGGAGTTGCTTTCCACCAAACTGAGCATGCGCGCCGTGGCGCGACGGTTCCCCATCAAAACCTGCTGCACCAAATCCAAGGTGTCCTCTAGTCGGTAGAGAACCTCTGCCGCACAAACTGGATGATGTCCTGGGTGGAGCTGCCCGGGCCGAAAACCTTGGCGATGCCCAGCGCCTCCAAGGCGGGGACATCTTCGTCGGGGATGATCCCCCCGGCGAAGACCACCACCTTTTCCAGTTCCCGCCTCCGCAGCTCCTGCATGATCTTAGGGAAGAGGGTCATGTGCGCCCCGGAGAGGATGCTGAGCCCCACGGCATCCACATCCTCCTGCAGCGCGGCCTCGGCGATCATCTCCGGAGTCTGGCGTAGCCCGGTGTAGATCACCTCGAAGCCAGCGTCCCGCAGTGCGCGCGCCACCACCTTGGCCCCACGATCGTGGCCGTCCAGGCCCGGCTTGGCAATCAGGATGCGCACCTTGGGTTCGGACATGGCCCTGCGCTTCGATTATACAACAAGTTGCGGACTGCGAATAGCAGCGCCCGCTATCTCTGGCAGCGGGCGCAGAAATGGGTGCTGCGTTGGCCCAAGACCATGCGGCGAATGCGCCGGCCGCAGCGGGGGCAAGCCTGCCCCTCCCGCCCATAAACGGCCATCTCTTCTTGATAGGCGCCCTGGCTGGCATCCGGCCGCCGGTAGAAAGGATCGATGCTGGTGCCGCCCTGGCCCAGGCTAGCCAATAGCACGCTGCCAATCGGCCCCCCCAAGCATGGGTACCAGACTAGGCTGTTCTGTAGCATGTAAAGGAAGGGGACGCCTGTCGGCGTCCCCGAAATTTCCATCGGGCTAAAAACTCAATCGCCAGACCAAAGCGCGTAACCGAGCCAGACCACCCCCGCACCGAATACCACTCCGCCAAGAGTGACCACAACAAATGGGAAAAACGGCACGAGGCTGATCGGCACGGCGCCGACGATGGCCAGCGTGGCTCCCCAGCGCGGCAGAACGCCTGCGCGTATGGTGGCAATGCCAAACAAAACGTAGCCCAGCAAGAAGATGATGAAGGTCAGCGAAAAGGCCAGAAAGGTCGGCCCGGCGAACAGCGGACCGCCCTCGCCGAGTAGAGCCGGCGCCTCGATAGCTAGTACTGGCGAGATGTAGGCCTCATGGTACATAAAGCCTGCATACAGCCCGGTCCCAAGAAAAGCCACCACGAACCCGATCAGCCCGAGTGTCCCGGCTCTTTCCCTCTGGCGGGCATACATGCCCATCAGGCCAAACAGAAGCAGCAGGGCGCTAAGCATCATCCCTGTGTGGATGGCCATCCAGGGACTGTTGAGCACAGCGGCGGCATCATCCCCAGAGGGATGAAGAAGCCTGGAGAGAATGTATACCACACCCGCCAGCACGGTGACCGCTCCGCTCCAACGGATCAATGTGGCAGAAGACATAGCAGCCTCCTTTCAGCACTCCGCAATTCTAAGCCCTGGCTCCCGGTGCGGGCACGACGCCCAGCTGTTGCATCACCCCCATGAGGTTTATCTCGGTCCAACCTTCAACGATCTTTCCACCCGCCCAGCGGTTGATGGTGATCCCGGTCAGCGTCACCGGCTTGCCGGTGGGTGGGATGCCCATTAGCTCACCTCGATGGGTTCCCCGTGCCGTCCAGCGGTTGGCCAGCCTATCCCCCTGGGCGATCTGATCTTCGATCGTCAGATGAAGGTCAGGGAGGGCCTTGCGGTACATGTCGACGGTCTGCTTGAGCCCCTGCGGACCGCGGATGGGGTTCGGCGGTGCGTGGCCGAGGAAGTTCGGGTCGAAGAGCTCATCGGCCACGGCCAGGTTGCCCTCGTTGAACAGGGCCTCGAAGGCGCGGCGGAAGCGGTCCTTGTTCTCCTGTGCACCCATACGCCACCTCCTCGGGGTCGGTTTGGCCCTATTTTACCCCGACGAAGGTGGCCGGCGCATCGACCGATCAGTCTATTTTTTGGGGACTAGCGCTTTACAGGAGGAGATCGTGCTGCATGGCGAAGAGGGTGGCCGCCGGGCGGGTGGATACGCCTGTCTTGTCGTAGATGTGCTGGATGTGGTGGTGGACGGTGCTTTCGGAGATATAGAGCTGCTCCCCCATCTGGCGGTTGGTGAGCCCCTGGGTCACCAAGCGGAGCACCTCCACCTCGCGGTCGGTCAAGGCGGCCGGCCACGCATGACGGGTCACTCGCACCCGATGCCCCGCGGCGGCCAGGACAGCAGGGACGGCATCGCCATCCAGCCGTCCCGCTCGTACCTCTTGGCGCAGCTCCTCCTCCGCCGCCTCCGGCGAGAGAGCCGGACGGTGGGGACGGGGCTCGGTCATGGCGTGGTAGGCATCGGCCGCGGCCAGGATCCGCGCCGCTACGGGGAGCTGGGAGGCCGTAGCCCCACGGTGGTAACCGGAGCCGTCCAACCGCTCGTGATGCATTGACGCCAGGTGGCCCAGCGGAGCCAGGGCTCGGGCCCGAGTCAGCACTCGCTCGGTATAGTAAGCATGGAGGCGCACCCGCTCCCACTCCCCCTCGGTCAACGGCCCCGGCTTGTCCCAGATGACGTTAGATACGCCGGTGCGTCCTAGGTCGTGCAAGTATCCGGCGCGCCGCAGGGAAACCACCTCGGCCTCCGGCAGACCATACCGCCGCGCCGCCTCGGCCGCCAGCTCCGCCACCCCCGTGGAGTGCTTCCGTAGATAGGGTGACTTCAAGTCGACAAAATAGGCGATACTCTTCGCCGACGCATCAAGCTGCGCCTCGGACAGCATCTTGGGCACCCCGGGCTCGGCCGCCAGAGCCGCCTCGAAGAGGGACTCCACTTGGAGCACTTCCACCAGCGCGAGTGCTCGCTCACAGAACTTCTCGGCGATCTCGGGATCGTAGGCCCGTCCTGCCCGCTGTCGGGCCATGGCCACGACGGCCTCCACACCGCCCAGTTCGTAGAATAGCACGGCGTCCCGGACCAGTTGGACAATCCGCACCGGAAGCGGTATTTGCCCACCCTTGACCCGTCCTGGGCTGCCCTTGCCGTCCCACCGCTCGAACATGAGGCCCAGGGACTCCTGGACCCCGGCGGATAGGCCCAGCGGCTCGGCGAGGCGTTGGGCGACCTCACAATTGGCGGTGAGGACCTGCTTGAACATTTTCTCTCCCCTTACCAGCATATCAGTGAGCAGTTGGAAGCGGCGCAGCGGTGGCTGCCCCTGGCCGGCGGTTTGCAGGACGAACATCAACTGGTCCGACAGGCGGTGGCTGTTGAGGGCTGGCAGAGACCGGCCCTTGGCCACCAGCTCGTCTCCGAACCAGGCGGCGACATCGGCGGCATCCGCGTTGCAGCCCACTGCCCGCAGGAGGGCAACATAGTAGACATCGGCCAATTGTTCCTCCGACAAACCCAGGGTCTCGCCGAGCCGCACGGCCAGCAAGGCCGCCCGGAGGGCGAACTCCATCGGCTGCCCGATGGCCAGATCGGTGACCAGCGAGAGGGAGGCGATCAGCTCCGCCAAGCGGAGAGGAGAGCCGTTCCTATGGCTGTTGCCCCTAGCCGTCACAGGGAGCCTCCGAAGGGTCGTCCCGCCCACCTGCACAACCTTGAGGCGGATGTAGAACTGAGCGGGTGTCAGGATGGGCCCGAGGGTGGCCGCGATCCAGCTTGGCGATGAGGATGCGCATCCCGCGATCCGACATGACTGTGCGCCTCGATTATACAACAAGTTGTGAGGTCGAGAATGGCAGTGGTCCGCTATCTCTGGCAGCGGGCGCAGAAATGGGTGCTGCGTTGGCCCAAGACCATGCGGCGAATGCGCCGGCCGCAGCGGGGGCAAGCCTGCCCCTCCCGCCCATAAACGGCCA